>NZ_JASDCD010000005.1:0-210098 GCF_030408095.1 Pseudoalteromonas sp. APC 3893 | reverse complement strand
ATCAGCTATCAGCTATCAGCTATCAGCTATCAGCTATCAGCTATCAGCTATCAGCTATCAGCTATCAGCTATCAGCTATCAGCTATCAGCTATCAGCTATCAGCTATCAGCTATCAGCTATCAGCTAGAAATTTTGTTCATATTAACCTACGTGTCAAGAGAATCTTGTCTTTCCTGACGGCTGACAGCTCAAATCGCAGACATTAAAAAACCCGAGACAAAGCTCGGGTTTTTTTAGTATTAATTAGCTAGGCTAACTATTACTCTACGATAGTTGCTACAACACCAGCACCTACAGTACGGCCACCTTCACGGATAGCGAAACGAAGACCTTCATCCATCGCGATTGGTGCGATTAGAGTTACAGTCATCTTAACGTTATCACCAGGCATTACCATTTCTACGCCATCTGGTAACTGTACGTCACCAGTTACGTCAGTTGTACGGAAGTAGAACTGTGGACGGTAACCTTTAAAGAAAGGAGTATGACGACCACCTTCATCTTTAGAAAGTACGTATACTTCTGAAGTGAAAGTTGTATGTGGGTTGATTGAACCAGGCTTAGCTAGTACTTGACCACGTTCAACGTCTTCACGCTTAGTACCACGTAGAAGTGCACCAATGTTCTCACCAGCACGACCTTCGTCAAGAAGCTTACGGAACATTTCAACACCAGTACAAGTAGACTTAGTAGTCTCTTTGATACCAACGATTTCAACTTCGTCATTCACGTTGATGATACCAGCTTCAACACGACCAGTTACAACTGTACCACGGCCTTGAATTGAGAAAACATCTTCGATAGGCATGATGAATGGCTTATCGATGTCACGCTCTGGCTCTGGGATGTAAGAATCTAGTGCTTCTGCAAGCTCAACGATCTTGTCTTCCCACTGCTTTTCGCCTTCAAGTGCTTTAAGAGCAGAACCTTGAATTAGTGGTAAGTCATCACCTGGGAAGTCATATTCAGAAAGAAGTTCACGAACTTCCATTTCTACTAGCTCAAGTAGCTCTTCGTCATCAACCATGTCACATTTGTTCATGAATACGATGATGTAAGGAACGCCAACCTGACGAGAAAGTAGGATGTGCTCACGAGTTTGTGGCATAGGGCCATCAGTCGCAGCTACTACTAAGATTGCGCCGTCCATTTGAGCAGCACCAGTGATCATGTTTTTAACATAATCGGCGTGTCCAGGACAATCTACGTGTGCGTAGTGACGAGTAGGTGTATCGTACTCAACGTGTGAAGTTGAGATTGTGATACCACGCTCGCGCTCTTCTGGAGCGTTATCGATTGATGCGAAATCTTTAGCTACACCACCGTATACTTTTGCAAGTACGTTAGTGATTGCTGCAGTTAGGGTTGTTTTACCGTGGTCAACGTGGCCGATTGTACCAACGTTTACGTGCGGTTTTACGCGTTCAAACTTTTCTTTTGCCATCTTAAAAAATTCCTATAAAGAAATTAAAGGTTAAGCTCGTTATTGAGCTAAACCAAGCTAAAAATTACTTAAGTGCGAGCTGCAATTATTTTATCTGCAACATTTTTTGCGGCTTCTGCGTACTTCAAAAACTCCATAGAGTATGAGGCACGACCTTGTGTTGCAGATCGCAGATCAGTTGCATAACCAAACATTTCAGAGAGCGGTACTAAAGCGTTAACTTGTTTAAGTCCGCCTAGTGCTTCTTCCATGCCTTCGATCATGCCGCGACGACGGTTTAAGTCGCCAACTACATCACCCATGTTTGCTTCAGGAGTGAGTACTTCAACCTTCATCATTGGCTCTAAAAGTACAGGGTTTGCATCAAGTGCGCCCTGCTTCATTGCCAAAGAACCTGCTATTTTAAATGCCATTTCATTCGAATCAACATCATGGAATGAACCATCATATAAAGTCGCTTTCACGCCAAGTAATGGGTAGCCGGCCAGCACACCTTGAGCCATTTGCTCTTGGATGCCTTTGTCTACCGCAGGGATGTATTCTTTAGGAACTGAGCCACCTACGGTTTCGTTAACGAACTCGTAAATTGGGGCTTCATCATCCGAAATATCCATCGGTTCAAGTTTAAGCCAGACGTGACCATATTGACCACGACCACCTGATTGACGTACGAACTTTCCTTCTACCTTAACGGTATCACGGATAGCTTCACGGTAAGAAACCTGCGGCTTACCAACGTTACATTCAACACTGAATTCACGTTTCATACGGTCGACAATGATATCGAGGTGAAGTTCACCCATACCAGATATTATAGTCTGGCCTGACTCATCATCAGTTTGTACGCGGAAAGATGGATCTTCTGCCGCTAGTTTACCTAGTGCGATAGCCATCTTGTCCTGGTCAGCGATTGTGCGAGGCTCAACCGCAACAGAGATTACTGGTTCTGGGAATTCCATACGCTCAAGCGTAATTTTAGAATTCGGATCACACAGTGTTTCACCTGTTGTTACGTCTTTAAGACCAATAGCCGCCGCGATGTCGCCTGCGTGGACTTCTTTGATCTCTTCACGTGAGTTTGAATGCATCTGAACGATACGACCAAGGCGCTCACGCTTACTTTTTACTGGGTTGTAAACCGCATCACCCTGTTTAACAGTACCAGAGTAAACACGGAAAAAGGTTAAAGTACCAACGAACGGATCTGTTGCAATCTTAAAAGCAAGTGCAGCAAACGGTGCGTTGTCATCAGCTGGACGTTCTTCCTCAGTACCATCTTCAAGAATACCTTGAATTTGTTTCACTTGTGTTGGCGCAGGCATATATTCAATAACGCCATCAAGCACAGCTTGAACACCTTTATTTTTAAATGCACTACCACAAGTCATTGGGACGATTTCGTTTGCTAATGTACGCTGACGCAAAGCTGCTTTAATTTCAGCTTCGCTCAGGTCTTCACCTTCCAAATACTTATCCATTAGTTCTTCAGAGGCCTCAGCAGCACTTTCAACTAAGTGAGAGTGCCACTCTTCAGCGAGCTCTTGAAGGTCTGCCGGTATTGCCTCATAAGAGAAAGTCATGCCCTGGTCTTCAGAATTCCAGTTAATCACTTTCATTTTTATAAGGTCAATTACACCTTTAAAGTCGTCTTCAGCGCCAACTGGCAGCTGAATTGGAACAGGCGTTGCTCCAAGACGAGATTTCACCTGGCTAACAACCGTTAAGAAGTCAGCGCCCGTGCGATCCATTTTGTTTACGAAGATCATTCTCGGAACTTCGTATTTGTTCGCTTGACGCCAAACTGTCTCAGTTTGTGGCTGTACACCTGATGAAGCACAAAGAACAACTACCGCACCATCAAGTACACGTAAAGAACGTTCTACTTCGATAGTGAAATCTACGTGTCCTGGAGTATCAATGATATTGATACGATGGTCGTCAAATTGCGCGTCCATCCCTTTCCAGAAACACGTTGTTGCAGCAGAAGTGATTGTGATACCACGCTCTTGTTCCTGCTCCATCCAATCCATAGTTGCGGCGCCATCATGTACTTCACCGATCTTATGAGAAAGACCCGTGTAGAACAGAACACGTTCTGTTGTGGTGGTTTTGCCTGCATCTACGTGAGCAACAATACCGATATTACGATAGCGCTCAAGTGGAGTTGTACGTGCCATATGATCCTCTTAAAGGTTAAGGGCAGATTACCAACGGTAATGAGCGAATGCTTTATTCGCTTCAGCCATACGGTGAACGTCTTCACGTTTCTTAACCGCAGTGCCTTTGTTATCAGCAGCGTCAACGATTTCTTGAGCTAAACGTAAGCCCATAGATTTTTCGCCACGCTTACGTGCAGCGTCTACTAACCAACGCATACCTAATGCGTTGCGACGTACTGGACGTACTTCAACTGGTACTTGATAAGTTGAACCACCAACACGGCGAGATTTAACCTCTACCTGTGGACGGATGTTATCAAGTGCAGACTCAAAGATTTCAAGGTGCGATTTGCCTGATTTCTCAGCAGCCACATCTAGCGCACCGTAAACGATTTTTTCAGCAGTAGATTTCTTGCCGTCTAACATTACGATGTTAACGAATTTTGCAAGAAGTTCCGATCCGAACTTAGGATCTGGAAGAATTTTACGTTGACCTATTACGCGTCTTCTAGGCATTTTGTATCTCCGGTTTATTCAGGTTTGCTCTTTCGAGGCAATAACCCAAAACAATAATTAATAATATTTAGTGCTTGGCCTTACTAACGGAATACAATTAGCCCTTAGGGCGTTTTGCACCGTATTTAGAACGAGCTTGACGACGGTCGCTTACGCCTGCACAGTCAAGTGCACCACGTACAGTGTGGAAACGCACACCTGGTAAATCTTTAACACGACCACCACGGATTAGGATTACACTGTGCTCTTGAAGGTTATGACCTTCACCACCGATGTATGATGTTACTTCGAAACCGTTAGTTAAACGTACACGAGCTACTTTACGTAACGCCGAGTTTGGTTTCTTAGGTGTAGTTGTATATACGCGAGTACATACACCACGCTTTTGCGGACACGCTTTAAGCGCAGCTGAGTTACTTTTAGTAACCTTGCTACGACGTGGCTTACGCACTAGCTGGTTAATAGTTGCCATTTAAATAGCTCCTGAAATTAAAATTACTACTGAAAAAAATAAAAAAATCCGCCCTTTTTACAAGCTCGTTACAAACGCGCAGGTAAATGGGTGGCGGAATTTTAATGAGCAAAGATTAACCTGTCAACATAAACCGTTAGCAAGGCAGTAGATATCTGCCTTGCTAAAATCTAATCTATTGATTAGATTAAGTTTATTGATTTCCAGATAAATCAGCGTTTAAAGCATCTGTTAGTGCTTGAGTCGCCTCTTCTGCACTTACTGTTTGCTCTTCAACAACTAAACTTTGCTTACGACGTGCCATACGATCTTGATGATACGCAAAACCGGTACCGGCTGGGATCAAACGACCCACAATTACGTTTTCTTTCAGACCGCGAAGTTCATCGCTCTTACCATTTACAGCGGCTTCTGTTAGGACACGAGTTGTCTCCTGGAACGAGGCTGCCGAGATGAAAGATTCTGTGGCTAGTGATGCTTTAGTGATACCCATTAATTGGATTTCATACTTAGCAGGCAACTTGCCTTGAGCTTCTAAGTCGCGGTTTGCGATATTAACGCGTGCCACTTCAATTTGCTCACCGGCTAAGAATTCACTATGGCCGCCGTCAAGGATGGTACATTTACGGATCATCTGACGGATAATTGTTTCAATGTGCTTGTCATTGATCTTAACGCCTTGCAAACGGTAAACCTCTTGCACTTCGTTAACGATGTAGTTAGCAACATGAGTCACACCACGTAGGCGTAAGATGTCATGTGGTGATTCAGGACCATCGGCGATAACTTCACCTTTAGACACTTGCTCACCTTCAAACACGTTAAGTTGACGCCACTTAGGAATCATTTCTTCGTAATGATCGCCTTCTGGTGGAGTAATAACTAAACGCTTCTTACCTTTAGTCTCTTTACCGAAGCTAATAGTACCTGTGATCTCAGCTAAGATAGCTGGCTCTTTAGGTTTACGCGCTTCAAATAAGTCGGCTACGCGTGGTAGACCACCCGTGATATCACGAGTTTTCGAACCTTCTTGCGGAATACGTGCTAACACGTCACCAGGGTTTGCAGTCGCACCATCTGTTACTTCAATCGTAGTGAATGAAGGAAGACGTGTTTCTTGCAAGCCGCGCTCTTCACTTTCAATGATAAGCTTAGGCTCTTTCGCATTCGCTTTAGCAAGATCTTTAACAACAATACGAGTTAAACCGGTTAATTCATCAGTTTGTGTCTCTGTATTCGAGTCATCGATATCGCTGAACGATACTTTTGATTTATGCTCAAGAACGATTGGGTGACTATGCGGGTCCCAAGTAGCAACAATGTCGTTACCTTGAACTTCAGCATTATCTTGAACTGTTAATACCGCACCATAAGGTACTTTATAACGCTCTTTTTCACGACCATAGCTATCAATGATAGTGATCTCAGTAGAACGTGAGGTAATAACAATCTTACCGTCTGTATTTAATACATATTTAGCGTTGTGCAGTTTTAATGTACCGTTAGTTTTAACTTGTACGTTATTTTCTGCTGATGCTCTTGATGCCGCACCACCGATGTGGAATGTACGCATCGTAAGCTGTGTACCCGGCTCACCGATTGACTGTGCCGCGATAACACCAACTGATTCACCCGCGTTGATGATATGACCACGTGCAAGGTCACGACCATAACACTTAGCACATACACCAAAGTCGTTATCACATGTGATAACTGAGCGTACGCGAACTTCATCAACTGAGTGCTCTTCTAACAGGTCACACAGTTTTTCATCAAGCATGATATTACGTTCAACAAGTACTGTATTAGTACCTGGAATAACGATATCTTCAGCAACAACACGACCAAGAACACGTTCGCGAAGTGCTTCTACAACGTCACCACCTTCAATAAGCGGTTTCATTGTTAAGCCATCTTCTGTTCCACAATC
This sequence comes from Pseudoalteromonas sp. APC 3893, assembly GCF_030408095.1. Taxonomy (NCBI): domain Bacteria; kingdom Pseudomonadati; phylum Pseudomonadota; class Gammaproteobacteria; order Alteromonadales; family Pseudoalteromonadaceae; genus Pseudoalteromonas; species Pseudoalteromonas sp. APC 3893. The sequence goes on along the minus strand of NZ_JASDCD010000005.1, from coordinate 203,576 downwards.
GTCTTCGTTGATTACCAAATCTTGTGCAACGTCTACTAGACGACGCGTTAGGTAACCCGAGTTCGCTGTTTTCAGTGCTGTATCGGCAAGACCTTTACGCGCACCGTGCGTTGAGATGAAGTACTGAAGTACATTTAGACCTTCACGGAAGTTAGCCGTGATTGGCGTCTCGATGATTGAACCATCTGGACGTGCCATTAGACCACGCATACCTGCTAGCTGACGGATCTGAGCGGCACTACCACGAGCACCTGAGTCGGCCATCATAAACACTGAGTTAAATGACGGTTGCTCTTCTTCTTCACCTTTAGCATTGATAACCGTGTCTTTTGACAAGTTGGCCATCATTTCACGTGATAAGTTTTCATTTACACGTGACCAGATATCGATAACTTTATTGTACTTTTCACCAGCCGTTACAAGACCTGATTGGAATTGTTGGTTGATTTCAGTTACTTCAGCTTCTGCTGCTTCAATGATTGATGCTTTAACTGGTGGGATAACTAAGTCATCGATACCAATTGAAACACCTGATTTCATTGCGTAGTGGAAACCGGTGTACATAACTTGGTCAGCAAACACAACTGTGTCTTTTAGACCTAGACGACGGTAACACTCGTTTAATAAGCTAGAAATCTGCTTTTTACCTAATGCTTGGTTGATTGACTCAAACGGCATACCTTTAGGTAAAATTAGCGACAGAATTGCACGACCAACAGTAGTCTCGATAATAGTAATAGTATCTTCTACTACACCATTTTCGTTCTTCACTGATTGGCTAATACGAACTTTTACGCGAGCGTGAAGTTCAGCATTGCCACTACGGTATGCTTTTTCTGCTTCTTTTGGATCTTTAAATACAGTACCTTCGCCTTTCGCATTAATGCGATCACGCGTCATGTAGTAAAGACCTAATACAACGTCCTGTGAAGGAACGATGATTGGCTCACCATTAGCAGGCGATAAGATGTTGTTAGTCGACATCATTAACGCACGTGCTTCAAGCTGTGCTTCAATCGTTAACGGTACGTGTACCGCCATTTGGTCACCATCGAAGTCGGCGTTGTAAGCCGCACATACTAATGGGTGCAAGTGAATTGCTTTACCTTCGATAAGCACAGGTTCAAACGCTTGGATACCCAAACGGTGAAGTGTTGGTGCACGGTTAAGTAATACTGGGTGTTCACGAATTACTTCGTCTAATACATCCCATACTTCCGGAACTTCACGCTCTACCATTTTCTTAGCAGCTTTGATTGTCGTAGCCATGCCGCGACGCTCTAATTTGCCATAGATGAATGGTTTGAATAGCTCAAGTGCCATCTTCTTAGGAAGACCACATTGGTGAAGCTTAAGAGTAGGACCAACCGTGATTACAGAACGGCCTGAGTAATCTACACGCTTACCAAGTAAGTTCTGACGGAAACGACCTTGCTTACCCTTGATCATATCAGCAAGAGATTTAAGCGGACGCTTGTTAGAACCTGTAATTGCACGACCACGACGACCGTTATCAAGTAGCGCATCTACCGCTTCTTGTAACATACGTTTTTCGTTGCGTACGATAATATCTGGTGCTGCTAAATCTAGTAGACGCTTAAGACGGTTATTACGGTTAATAACACGACGGTAAAGGTCATTTAGATCAGATGTCGCAAAACGACCACCGTCTAGTGGTACTAATGGACGTAAGTCAGGTGGCAATACTGGAAGTACTGTCATGATCATCCACTCAGGGTTGTTACCTGATTGGTGGAACGATTCCATTAATTTAAGACGTTTAGTGATCTTCTTACGCTTAGTTTCAGAGTTAATTGTTGGTAACTCTTCACGCATCTCAGCAATTAATTGGCCAAGATCAAGTTCACGAAGCAAGTCTAATACTGCTTCAGCACCCATCTTCGCTTCAAATTCATCACCATGCTCTTCAAGTGCATCTAGGTATTCTTCTTCACCTAGTAGTTGACCACGCTCAAGCGTTGTCATACCAGGCTCAGTTACCACGAATGATTCGAAGTAAAGAACACGTTCAATATCACGAAGCGTCATATCAAGCATTAAGCCGATACGTGACGGTAATGATTTTAAGAACCAAATATGCGCAACTGGGCTTGCCAAGTCGATGTGACCCATTCTGTCACGACGCACTTTAGTCAGTGTTACTTCAACGCCACACTTTTCACAGATCACACCACGGTGTTTAAGGCGTTTATATTTACCACATAAACACTCATAATCTTTCACTGGACCGAAAATACGGGCACAGAATAAGCCATCGCGCTCAGGCTTGAAAGTACGGTAGTTAATAGTCTCAGGTTTCTTTACTTCACCGTATGACCATGAACGAACCATGTCTGGTGAAGCAAGACCAATGCGAATTGCATCGAATTCTTCGGTCTTATTTTGTTGCTTCAGAAACTTAAGTAAGTCTTTCACCTTAGCTCTCCTGTCGGAGTTAATCTTGAGGGCGGATAATCTCGCCCCTACATTCTATTCGGCCGTAACAGGTGCTGTAGCTAGCTACAGCACCTAATTGGCTTAATTTTCTTCCAACTCGATGTTGATACCCAGTGAGCGGATTTCTTTCAACAATACGTTGAACGATTCTGGCATACCTGGTTCCATTTTATGGTTACCATCAACGATGTTTTTATACATCTTAGTACGACCGTTCACGTCATCCGATTTCACTGTTAGCATTTCTTGTAGAGTGTAAGCAGCACCGTATGCTTCAAGTGCCCATACTTCCATCTCACCAAAACGCTGGCCACCGAACTGTGCTTTACCACCCAGCGGCTGCTGAGTAACAAGGCTATAAGAACCAGTTGAACGCGCATGCATCTTGTCATCAACTAAGTGATTTAGTTTCAGCATGTACATGTAACCTACAGTTACTTGACGTTCAAACTGATCGCCAGTACGGCCATCATAAAGTGTAACCTGACCACTTCTTGGGTAGCCACCTAACTCAAGCATGTCTTTGATTTCGTCTTCTTTCGCGCCATCAAATGCAGGAGTAGCGATTGGTAAACCACCTTTTAAGTTTACAGCTAAGCGACGAACTTCATCATCAGAGAAGCTAGCAATGTCTACTTTTTGACGGCAATCACCGATCTCGTAGGCTTGCTTGATGAATTCACGTAGCTCATGAAGCTCACGTTGTTCTTTCATCATTTCTTCTAGACGTTCACCGATACCACGTGCAGCTAGACCCATATGTGTTTCAAGGATCTGACCGATGTTCATACGTGATGGTACACCTAGTGGATTCAATACGATATCTACCGTACGACCTTTGTCATCGTATGGCATATCTTCTACTGGTACGATAGTCGAGATAACACCTTTGTTACCGTGACGACCCGCCATCTTATCACCCGGTTGGATACGACGTTTAACAGCTAGGTATACTTTAACAATCTTAAGTACGCCCGGTGCTAAGTCATCACCTTGAGTAATTTTACGACGTTTGTTTTCAAACTTCTTATCGTATTCAGCTTTAAGCTCATCGTACTGTGCAGCTAGTTGCTCAAGTTCAGCTTGCTTGTCTTCTTCAGCAAGGCTCTGAGTTAGTAGCTTCTCAGCATTAAGTGTCGCTAATTGTTCTTCGTTTTGACCAGCAGCTACAAGTAACTTGCGAGCACGGTCTAACACGCCTGCTTCAAGAATACGGAATTCTTCATTAAAGTCTTTTTTCGCATCACGAAGTTGCATTTCTTCAACTTCTAGCGCGCGCTTGTCTTTTTCAACACCATCACGGGTGAAAACTTGCACGTCGATTACAGTACCAGTTACAGAGTTTGGTACACGTAATGAGCTGTCTTTAACGTCAGACGCTTTTTCACCGAAGATAGCACGTAGTAGCTTCTCTTCTGGTGTTAATTGCGTTTCGCCTTTAGGAGTCACTTTACCTACTAGGATATCGCCGCCTTTAACTTCAGCACCGATATAAACAACACCTGATTCATCAAGTTTGCCTAGTGCAGATTCACCCACGTTCGGGATATCTGCTGTGATCTCTTCAGGACCTAACTTAGTATCACGGGCGATACACTGTAGTTCTTGAATATGGATAGTCGTTAGACGATCTTCTTCAACTACGCGCTCTGATAGTAGGATTGAATCCTCGAAGTTATAACCGTTCCATGGCATGAATGCCACGCGAAGGTTTTGACCAAGGGCTAAGTCACCTAAGTCAGTCGAAGGACCATCTGCTAACACATCGCCACGAGTAACCGGTTCACCAACCATACAAGTTGGTTTTTGGTTAATACATGTGTTTTGGTTAGAACGGGTGTATTTAGTTAAGTTGTAGATGTCGATACCCGCTTCACCAGGAATGCGTTCTTCTTCATGTACATTAACAACGATGCGACTTGCGTCAGCATACATTACTTCACCACCACGTTTTGCAACAATCGTTACACCAGAATCTTTCGCTAGTGTTAACTCAATACCTGTACCTACTAACGGCTTATCCGCTTTCAATGTTGGTACTGCTTGACGTTGCATGTTTGAACCCATCAATGCACGGTTAGCATCATCGTGTTCTAGGAACGGGATAAGTGCTGCCGCTACAGAGATCACCTGTTGTGGTGATACATCCATATATTGTTGGTCCATTTTGCCCATAAAGGTTGATTCACCTTTGTGACGACATGGAATTAGTTCATCAACAAACTCATTGGTTTCAGTTAAGTTTGAGTTCGCCTGAGCGATAACAAACTGACCTTCTTCAATGGCTGATAAATAATCAACTTCATCAGTTACAACACCATCTACCACTTTGCGGTAAGGTGTTTCTAAGAAACCATAATCATTAGTACGTGCGTACGTAGATAATGAGTTAATTAGACCGATGTTTGGACCCTCAGGAGTCTCGATTGGACATACGCGACCATAGTGAGTTACGTGAACGTCACGTACTTCAAAGCCAGCGCGTTCACGTGTTAGACCGCCCGGACCTAATGCAGAAATACGACGTTTGTGCGTTACTTCTGATAGCGGGTTATTTTGGTCCATGAACTGTGATAACTGAGATGAACCAAAGAACTCTTTAACTGCTGCCGAAATAGGCTTAGCGTTAATTAGATCTTGTGGCATTACCGCATCAAGGTCACCTAAGCTTAAACGCTCACGTACAGCACGTTCAACACGTACTAAACCTACACGGAATTGGTTCTCAGCCATTTCGCCAACACTACGGATACGACGGTTACCTAAGTGGTCAATATCATCAACATCGCCTTGACCGTTACGAATAGCAATTAATACTTTCATAACAGACACGATGTCTTCTTTGCTTAATGTGCCAGGGCCTGTGTCAGTGTCATAACCAACACGACTATTGAACTTCATACGACCTACAGTTGATAAGTCATAGCGTTCTTCTGAGAAGAATAAGTTCTCAAATAAGGCTTCAGCCGCGTCTTTCGTCGGTGGCTCGCCAGGGCGCATCATGCGATAAATTTCTACAAGTGCTTCTAAACGGTTAGTGCTTGAATCGATACGTAAGGTATCTGAAATGTATGCACCGCTGTCAACTTCGTTGATATATAAAGTATCAATCTTAGTGTGACCCGCTTTAACAAGCTCAGCCATTACTTCGAGTGTTAGTTCGTCATTAGCAGTTGCGATGATTTCACCCGTTGACTCGTCAACGTAGTTCTTCGCAATAACACGGCCAATGATGTACTCATGTGGTACTTCTAACTGAGTAATGCCTTTTTTCTCAATGCTCTTGATATGACGCGCAGTAATACGACGGCCACTTTCAACCAGCACATCACCGTCTTCACCTTTAATATCAAAGGCAGCGGTTTCACCACGTAAACGTGAAGGCACAAGTTCCATAAGAACTTTACCGTCAGTTACTTCAAACGCAGTGGTGTCGAAGAACATCTCAAGGATTTCTTCAGTCGTGTACTCAAGTGCACGCAACATGATAGACGCCGGTAATTTACGACGACGGTCAATACGTACATATAAGTTATCTTTTGCATCAAACTCAAAGTCTAACCACGAACCACGGTAAGGAATTACACGTGCGTTATATAGTACTTTACCCGATGAGTGAGTTTTACCGCGGTCGTTATCAAAGAATACACCAGGGCTACGGTGTAGCTGAGAAACGATAACACGCTCTGTACCATTGATTACAAAGGTACCGGTATCGGTCATGAGCGGAATTTCGCCCATGTAAACTTCTTGCTCTTTAATGTCTTTAACTGTGCCTGGAGCTTCTTTGTCCATTACTACAAGACGCAGTTTCACGCGAAGTGGAGCAGAATAAGTCACACCGCGAATTTGACATTCTTTTACATCGAAAACTGGCTCACCAATACGATAACTTACGTATTGAAGCTCAGAATTTCCCGAGTAGCTTTTGATTGGAAACACAGATTGGAAGGCTGCTTCCAAACCATGATCGCCATCAGCGTCCGGGACTAAGAATTTTTTAAACGATTCTAACTGCGTCGACAGTAAGAAAGGTATATCCAATACTTGTGGACGTTTACCAAAATCCTTACGGATACGTTTCTTTTCAGAATAAGAGTAAGCCATGGGGTTCCTCAGCTTGCTGATCTTTGACCCGACCTGTTCTTGTAAGAACAGACTTAACTGGCATCTATGCCAAGATGTACAACATTTAATTGTTGTTCCGATAAACTCCCACTTCAACACTAGCAAACTATAAAGCGTTGAAAGTAAAGAGAAAATCAGATTTTATTTGCGCTATAAGAATAGTCGCTATATAGCGCAAAAAGGCCGGTGATTAAATAATCACCAGCCCTTGCCTGATTTCTCAGACAGCGAACCTAGCAAAAGCTAGATTACTTAACCTCAACTTCAGCACCAGCTTCAGAAAGATCTTTAGCAAGAGCTTCAGCTTCTTCTTTAGAGATACCTTCTTTAACTGGAGTTGGAGCAGCTTCAACAAGAGCTTTCGCTTCTTTAAGGCCTAGGCCAGTTGCGCCACGTACAGCTTTGATTGCCGCAACCTTGTTAGCGCCAGCGCCAGTAAGGATTACGTCAAATTCAGTTTTCTCTTCAGCAGCTTCAGCAGCAGGACCTGCTACCATAGCAGCTGCAGCAGTTACGCCGAATTTTTCTTCCATTGCTTCAACAAGAGCAACAACGTCCATTACTGACATTTCAGCAATTGCGTCAAGGATTTGGTCTTTAGTTACAGACATTACAAATTTCCTAATAATTAACGGACTCAAAGGTCCAAAAAAATTTTACACCGAAAGAGAGTTTAAACAGCTTAAAATTAAGCAGCTTGCTCTTCTTTCTGTACGCGTACTGCTTCAATTGTTTTACACAATTTGCCGGCAGACGCTTCTTTCATAGCGCTCATTAAGCGTGCAACAGCTTCGTCGTATGTAGGTAGAGTTGCAAGCATAGCTGCGTCTACTACATTACCTTCAAAAGCGGCCGTTTTAATTTCGAATTTCTCATTCTTTTTCGCGAAATCTGAGAAGATACGCGCAGCAGCACCTGGGTGCTCTGATGAGAAAGCGATTAAGCTTGGACCAACTAATGAATCGTTAAGGCACTCAAAATCTGTTCCTTCGATAGCACGTTTTGCTAGAGTGTTACGGACAACTTTCATCCAAACACCGTTCTCACGAGCTTCTTTACGAAGGGCAGTAATTGCACCAACTGTTACACCACGAGAATCTGCGATTACTGCAGATAGAGCACCAGTGGCTGCTTCGTTGACTTCAGCAACAATTGCTTTTTTGCCTTGAAGATTTAAAGCCATGGGTGTTACTCCTGGTTTAATGGGTTACCGTTATCGGTTTCCCTGTTTTACTCTTCCCCACCACACGTGATGGAGATGCTTTTTACGGCGAGAGCCAGAAGAGATTAGGAAAAATCTATCTGGGGATTCACACCGTCTACGTAGGTAAAATTAAGGCCTAAACCACCTACGGTCTTGGACGGAAGCCCAATTTATCGCTTTACCCGAAGGCGCACCGAAATTATGGACTTCAACCCGAATTCTTTACTTTGCTGAGTAATCAAATTATTCAACAAAATGGCGCAAAATTATAGTACAAATTTCACGCCATGTAAACACCTATTAAGCTACAGTTGTGCTTAAAGTGCCTTGGTCTACAGAAACACCTGCGCCCATTGTTGTAGAGATAGTTACTTTCTTCACGTAAGTACCTTTAGCTTGAGAAGGTTTAGCCTTCTTAAGCGCAACAATAAGAGATTCAAGGTTTTCTTGAAGTTGCTCAGCTGTGAAATCAACCTTACCAATAGTAGTGTGGATGATACCATTTTTGTCATTGCGGTAACGCACTTGACCAGCTTTAGCATTTTTAACTGCTTCTGCAACGTTAGGTGTTACAGTACCAGTTTTAGGGTTTGGCATTAGACCACGTGGGCCTAAGATTTGACCTAGTTGACCAACAACACGCATAGCGTCTGGTGATGCAACAACAACGTCAAAGTTCATCTCGCCTTTCTTAACTAGATCAGCAAGATCTTCCATACCTACAAGCTCAGCACCGGCTTCTTTCGCAGCTTCTGCGTTAGCGCCTTGTGTGAATACTGCAACGCGAACGTCACGACCAGTACCGTTAGGTAGTACAGTTGCACCACGAACGTTTTGATCAGATTTACGAGCATCGATACCAAGGTTAACAGCAACGTCAACACTTTCTACGAATTTAGCTGTCGCTAACTCTTTTAAAAGAGCAACTGCTTCGTTAATTTCGTAATCTTTAGTTACTTCCACTTTCTCGCGGATAGTACGCATACGTTTAGTTAATTTAGCCATTATCTTAGTCCTCTACGTTCAAGCCCATCGCACGCGCAGAACCTGCGATAGTGCGAACCGCAGCGTCTAAATCAGCCGCTGTAAGATCAGGTCGTTTAGTCTCAACGATTTCTTCAAGTTGAGCACGAGTAACCGAGCCTACTTTTTCAGTGTTAGGACGGCCTGAGCCTGATTTGATGCCTGCAGCTTTCTTAAGTAAGTAAGCAGCCGGTGGCGTTTTCATGTCGAACGTAAATGAACGGTCGCCGTAAACAGAGATCACTACAGGAACTGGAGCGCCTTTTTCGATAGATTCTGTACGTGCGTTGAACGCTTTACAGAATTCCATGATGTTTACACCGTGTTGACCTAGTGCTGGACCTACTGGAGGACTAGGGTTAGCCATACCAGCAGCAACTTGTAGCTTGATTAGAGCTTCAACTTTCTTAGCCATTATAAATACCTCATTAGGTGGGTCTTAGCCTTGTGCGCGCGAGGACGCGTACTCTAGCGGCTTCCCAGTTTAAAAATTGGTTTCGTACTTTTTGTAATCAATTCAAGAAACTCTATCCCTGAATACAAAAAGGCCGCTGATTATAAGTTAATCAGCGGCCTTTTTCAAGTCCTATGCAAAGTAATAAATCACTTCACATAAACTATCTAATTTTATTACTTATCTTGCTCAACTTGACCAAATTCAAGGTCAACTGGCGTAGAACGCCCAAAGATAAGTACAGATACTTTTACGCGACTCTTTTCGTAGTCAACGGCTTCAACCACACCACTAAAGTCAGCGAATGGGCCATCAACAACACGAACAACTTCACCTGGTTCAAATAATGTAGCAGGTTTAGGTGCTTCAGCGTTTTCTTGTAAGCGGTTAAGAATACGGTCAGCTTCTTTCGAGCTGATTGGCGCTGGACGGTCAGATGTACCACCGATAAAGCCCATTACACGTGCAGTGCTATTCACTAAGTGCCAGCTTGCATCGTTCATATCCATTTGTACTAGTACATAACCTGGGAAGAATTTACGCTCAGATTTACGCTTTTGACCAGCGCGCATCTCAACGACTTCCTCTGTTGGTACTAATATTTCACCAAAACTGTCTTCTAAACCTTCAATCTTGATATGCTCAAGAAGGGTTTGTGCAACACGCTTCTCATAACCTGAGAAAGCCTGTACTACGTACCAACGTAGTTTCTTTTCGTTGTTCTCATCCGACATGGGATCAGATCTCCAATCCAGTTAAAAAGCCTACTGCGCGGAATAAAATGCCATCTAATCCCCAAAGGATAAGTGCCATAATCACAGTTGCTACCATTACAATAAATGTCGTATGGGTAGTTTCTTGGCGCGTTGGCCACACTACTTTACGTACTTCAATACGCGCTTCTTTTGCAAAAGCAAGGAAGGTACGTCCTTTTTCTGTTACTGCAGCAATACCTAAACCGGCTGCAACCGCAATAACAACACCAATAGCACGTAATAACACAGACTGGTCTGCGTACATATAATTACCAACTACTGCGCCTGCAAGTAGCGCAATTGCCACAAGCCACTTTACTGCATCCATCCCACTTGATGGCGTTTCCACATTCGTGCTCATAATATTATTACCTTAACTACAGACACAACAACCCTACACTACGGCAGGGTTAATCCATTAAAATCTAAACTTAAAAACAGACTTATTTAAACCGATTTTTAACCTAAGACTTTACCCACTCACAAGAAAATTGGCAGGGGCGGAGAGATTCGAACTCCCAACCGTCGGTTTTGGAGACCGCTGTTCTACCAATTGGAACTACGCCCCTGCAAAGTGGATGCCTATTATACTTACGCAATTCATTAACACAAGAGTAAAAGATACCCATATTATAAAATCTTAGCGGTTAATTTACCGCTAAGTTAATAAATATACCCAAACTACCTCTTAAGGTGGTTTGGGCATAACTTACTTAGTCCCTTTCACTAGCGGTACACCGTTATTACCTACAGGAATATATACAGTGGTGTGATTTGGTGATTCAGCCATTTTCATTTGTGCATTGATAGCTTCATGCTGTAAATAATTGGGTGTGAGTGTCGCATTAATTATCTTTTGTGCCTGGGCGATACCTTTGGCTTCTTCGACTCTGATCTCTGCATCTTTACGAGCAATTTCTTTTTGCGTTTCTTTTTCTGATAACAACTGCTGTGCGGCGAGCTTTTTCTCTACTGCATTGGCAACTATCGCTGGGTAATTTATATTACCTACAACGACGTTTGCTAAATTAAATGGCGTCGCAGATAGATATTTTTGTAACCTGACAGTCACTTCCAACGCTATTTTTTCACGATTAGTTTTAAGTTCACCGCTATCGTATTTTTGTACGATATCACGAACATAGGTTCTAAAGGTTTCTCTTACAAACCGTTGATACCAATTTTCACCACCGAACTGCTCAATTACGGTTTTAACCGAACCCGTTTCAATCGAAATCACAGCATGAAAATCAAACCGAATATTTAAATCATCGTTAGCCAGTATTTGAAATGTCTCTGTGTATGTATTTGGCCGCATATCTATGTTAATTACTTCATTACGTAACAATGACATACCAAAATTAGCAGGGCCAACCATAGAACCTTGATAACCTCCTTCTCCGAATACTCTTGGTTTTTCGTAAACATAACCTTCTTGACCTGCGGGCGTGCTTGGGTTGGTGCACGCTGTTAAGCTACCTAAAACTGCGCCGGCAAGTATTGCGCCTTTGGTTAAGTTTTTTACGACAACTTGCTTCCCTGACTTTCTCATTTTCATTTTTCTCTTATTGTTTAATTATTATGCCAAACGTAATAATTCACCTTTATAAAAATCACATAAGAGCCAAATTTGCTCAAACGGATGATTAGTAGGTATTATGATATTATCAAGCTGAGCTTCAAAATCAGCTTTAGCCCATAATGGGCTGGCATTTCGAATCAATAACCAAGCCCGTTTTGAGTTGTAATTTTTAGTCGCTTTTTGTTTTAGCAAACGTTGTAAGGCGGTACATAATTTAGAGTCGTTTGGGTCTTGAGCCAGCTGTGCGATTGCACGCTGCATAGAAATCGATAGTGGCCGCCCAAGTATAGCCATCGCCTCAATTTCACTGGCATACAAGTGCGCAATTTCAATATCTAATTTAGCCTCACCTTGATAACAACTAATATCAGGCTTGCTTGGTGAGTTATGCCAAATATTTCGCATTTTAGTGCCGTATTTTTTTTCGTAGCACTGCAAAAACAATTTAGCTGCACCATGTTCAAGTGCTATTTTTTCACGCTCACTATCACGCTTCATTTAATATCGCATAAACGTTACTTAACAAACTAGAAGCACCAAACCTAAATGTCAGTGGGCTTAAGTACGCTTGCCCCATAATGTCGGTAGCGAGTGCCAAGTATTCATCAGCCTGAGCGACTGTTTTAACACCGCCAGCAGCTTTAAACCCAACTAGCTTTTTTGACTCTTTAATAGCATTCAGCATTATCTTGGTCGCTTGCAAAGTCGCATTTACCGGAACTTTACCTGTGCTTGTTTTTACAAAATCAGCGCCGCCAGCAATTGCTATTTGGGTCGCTTGGGTGATCATTTCTGGTGTTTTTAGTTCTCCGGATTCAATAATTACTTTTAATTGCACATGCTCTGGGCAACACTCTTTGCTGGCTTTAACATATTTTAAAGCTAACTCATGCTCGCCAGCCATTAATGCTTGATAAGGTAAAACCAAATCAATTTCATCAGCTCCACGCTCAATCGCAATAAGTGTTTCATTAATTACATCGCTAAGTGGGTTATTCCCAGTTGGAAAATTAGTCACCGTTGCCACTTTAACGTGATTTAACTCTCTTTCGCCGAGAAAAACTTTAGCGTCATCGACAAATTCACTAAACACACAAATAGCAGCTGGCGTGCCCAACTTGGGCTCAATACTGTCAACCAGCTTTTTTATACTCGCAGTGGTATCGTCGTCATTTAAACTCGTTAAATCCATTAATTGCACAGCTAATTGCGTTGTCATAAATTTATCCTGTTAGCGGTTGTGCTGACTATAGTAACAAATTTTCATAATCTCGCTATATCTCATAACTAATCACCATAAGCAACGTAATCTCCTTGTAACTGCTCGCAATCCCCTGTTAACTAAGCCTTAGGCCAAATTAACACACCACATATAACTTTTGGTTATATAAACTGGGTTTTAATTATTTTTTACTTACCTTTGAGCGCTATATTCTGGCTCTCTGAAAAGCATTTATGCTACGACTGTTGTTAAGGGGTGTTACTACAATGCAATATTTACCTATCTTTACCAAGTTAGACAATAAACCAGTATTGGTTGTCGGCGGTGGAGATGTGGCACTAAGAAAGTGCCGTGCATTTTTAAAAGCCCGCGCAGCGGTTACTCTAGTTGCACCTGAGTTTTGTGATGAGCTCATTGAGCTTGCAAACAATAATGAAGTAACACTGGTTGAAGCCTATTTTAACGAGCAACATCTTGACGGCATGATGCTGGTTATTGCAGCAACAGATCTTGAAGAGGTCAACGCCCAAGTATTTGAACTTGCCAACGCCCGCAATATATTCGTTAATGTGGTTGATGACCAGCCTAAATGCAGCTTTATCTTTCCATCTATTGTTGACCGCGATCCAATCACGATTGCGATTTCAAGTGCCGGAACAGCCCCAGTACTTGCTCGTCGTTTACGTGAAAAGCTTGAAACGCTGATCCCACAACATATTGGCCCGCTTGCGACTCTAGTAGGTAGCTTTCGTGATAAAGTAAAACAACGCTTTAAACACTTTGCCGATCGCCGTCAGTTTTGGGAAACGGTATTTGATTCATCAGTGGTGAGCAAAGTACAAAGTGGCGATACGCAGTCAGCGAGCGAGCAACTTGAACAGCTACTCGATGCTAAACCTGAGCCTGAAGGTGAAGTATATGTCATTGGTGCAGGCCCTGGTGATCCTGAGTTATTAACCTTAAAAGCACTGCAATTAATGCAACAAGCCGATGTAGTAGTTTATGACTACTTAGTATCTGACGAGATTATGGACCTAGTGCGTCGTGATGCTGATTTAGTGTGCGTTGGTAAGCGTTTAGGCGATCACAGTGTGGCGCAAGAAGATACTAACCAAATGCTAGTCGACTTTGCCAAACAAGGTAAAAAAGTATGCCGAATTAAAGGTGGCGACCCATTTATTTATGGCCGCGGTGGCGAAGAAGTACAAGTACTAGCAGCGAATAACGTAAGTTACCAGATAGTTCCCGGCATTACCGCTGCCGCAGGTTGTAGTGCCTATGCGGGAATTCCGCTAACGCACCGTGACCACGCACAAGCAATTCAATTTGTTACCGGCCACTGTAAAAAAGACGGCCAAGAACTCGATTGGCAATCACTGGCTAAGCCAAACCAAACTGTGGCAATTTATATGGGGGTTATTAAATCACCTCATATTCAAGCGCAACTACTTAAACATGGTCGTGGTGCAGATACCCCGGTGGGCATTATTGAAAATGGCACCCGTAAAAATCAACGTGTGGTTACAGGCACACTCGGTGAACTGGCTGATTTAATCGAACGCCACAGTATTATTTCACCGGCATTACTCATTATTGGTGAAGTTGCTTCATTACATCAGCAGCTTCATTGGTTTGGCGAAAAAGCTCAAACCAGCAGCTTTGCCCAGCCACTTACTGGCGTAGCATAAGCTTTAACTTATTTAGATTTTAACTTTTAATCATTTTAGTAGGACGACTAACAATGGCTTTAACTCACCTTCAGCAATTAGAAGCTGAAAGTATCAAAATCATGCGCGAAGTCGCCGCTGAGTTTGAGAACCCAGTTATGCTTTACTCTATCGGTAAAGACTCATCGGTGCTTTTACACTTAGCGCGTAAAGCGTTTTACCCAGGTAAAATTCCATTCCCACTACTTCACGTTGATACCAACTGGAAGTTTAAAGAAATGATTGAATTTCGTGACCGCTTAGCCAAAGAATACGGCTTTGATTTAATCGTCCATAAAAACCCTGAAGGTCTGGCTATTGATATCAGCCCATTCACCCATGGCTCTGGTAAACATACAGACATCATGAAAACTCAGGGCTTAAAACAAGCGCTTGATAAATACGGTTTTGATGCAGCCTTTGGTGGCGCGCGTCGTGACGAAGAAAAATCACGTGCAAAAGAGCGTGTTTACTCGTTCCGTGATAAACATCACCGCTGGGATCCAAAAAATCAGCGTCCTGAACTTTGGAATACTTACAACAGCCAAGTTAACCCAGGTGAGAGTATTCGAGTATTTCCACTGTCTAACTGGACTGAGTTAGATATTTGGCAATACATTTACCAAGAAAACATCGATATGGTTCCGCTTTACCTAGCGAAAGAACGCCCAGTTGTAGAGCGTGATGGCACCTTGATCATGGTTGACGATGAGCGTATGCCGCTTGCTGATGGCGAAGTACCACAAATGAAATCAGTGCGTTTTCGCACCCTTGGTTGCTACCCACTTACCGGTGCAGTGGAATCAACGGCAAGCACATTAACTGAAATTATCGAAGAAATGCTGTTATCGACTTCATCAGAGCGTGAAGGACGAGTCATTGACCATGATTCAGCAGGTTCAATGGAGAAGAAAAAACGTGAGGGCTATTTCTAATGTCTACTAATACTAACGACACAATTAACGAAGTAAGAGAAATAGGCATCGACGCCTACCTTGCTCGCCAACAAGATAAAAGCCTATTACGTATGTTGACCTGTGGCAGCGTGGATGATGGTAAATCAACCCTGATTGGCCGCCTATTACATGACAGTCACCAAATTTATGAAGATCAGCTTGCTGCACTGCATAAAGATAACGAAAAAGTCGGTAACGCCGGCGAAGAGCTTGATTTAGCCCTACTGGTTGATGGCCTACAAGCCGAGCGTGAGCAAGGCATAACCATTGACGTAGCGTATCGTTACTTCTCAACCGCTAAACGTAAGTTTATTATTGCTGACACCCCAGGGCACGAGCAGTACACCCGCAACATGGTAACCGGTGCATCAACCAGTGATGTCGCGATTATTCTTGTCGATGCGCGTTATGGTGTGCAAGTTCAAACGAAGCGTCATAGCTTTATTTGTGATTCACTGGGCATTAAACAGTTTGTGGTAGCGATTAACAAAATGGACATCGTTGATTTTGACGAAATCGTTTATGAGCGCATCAAAGCTGATTACCTAAAGTTTGCTGAGCAACTTAATGTATCTAACATCAAGTTTGTGCCTATGTCAGCGCTTAAAGGCGATAACGTGGTTACTCGCTCTGAGCACACACCGTATTACACAGACAAGCCGCTACTTGAGCTATTAGAAGACTCACCAGCAGCTGAAACCGACACCGGCTTTGAAGCGCGTTTCCCGGTGCAATATGTAGTGCGCCCTAACTTAAACTTCCGTGGCTTCCAAGGTACATTAACCTCGGGCAAGTTAAGCGTTGGCGATGCAGTAAAAGTATTACCGTCGGGTAAAACATCAAGCATTAAAGAGCTAGTAACGTTTGACGGTAACTTAGATACCGCACAAGCGGGCCAAGCAATCACGATTACACTTAATACTGAAATTGATATTAGCCGTGGCGATGTGATTGTTCCTGCTGATTCTACTGTTGCTGTGACGAACCAAGTACAAGCAAAGTTAGTATGGATGCACGAAGCGCCATTGGTATTAGGTAAAAGCTATAACTTTAAGTTAGGCAGTAAGAATACCTCAGCCATTGTTAAAAAGATTGATCACACTATTGATGTGAACACCCTTGAGCATGGTAGCGCAGACAGCCTACAGCTTAATGAAATCGCTATTGTGACACTTGAACTGACAGAAACGATTCTAGCTGATGAATATCATAACAATCACGAAACGGGCTCGTTTATTTTAATCGACCGTTTGTCTAATTTAACCGTTGCAGCAGGCATGGTAGAACAAGCACTTGCCAGCCAAGAACAAAGCGGTGACTTTAGTGATTTTGAAGTTGAATTTAACGCTTTAGTACGCAAGCACTTCCCGCATTGGCAAGCGCTTGATATCTCAAAGCTTAAATAATCAGCACTGCCTGTTAAGGACGCATAGAGCATGTATCAACAGCTAGTATTAACAGGCATTATGCTAACTTTAGTCGGCTGCCTTTTTGGCACCCGACTAAAGCCGGCATGGCTTTTTGTCGGTGCGATTGGCACCGCCTATTTAGCGGGCCTGATTGAGCTTGAAGACATGTTGGTAAACTACGCCAACCCTTCTCTCATTACACTGGTTTTATTAGTTTTAGTTTCTATCGCGGTTGAAAAAACCACGCTAGTGCAAAAGTTGGCTCAATCACTATCTAAAGGTAGTTTAACTAGCTCAGTAACAAAGCTTGGCCTATCGACAGCCTTTTTATCATCATTTACTAATAATACAGCGGTGGTTGCATCATTAATTACGTCAATTAAAGATAACCCAACCCATTCACCATCAAAGCTGTTATTACCTTTATCGTACACTGCTATTTTAGGTGGCACGATTACCTTAATTGGTACTTCAACAAATTTAATCGTCAATGGTTTTGCCGTTGATGCTGGTATGGCACCACTGGGCTTTTTCGACTTTACCTTAGTCGGCTTAGGCGCATTAAGTGTTGGTCTAATTACTATTTTAGTCATGCTTAAATATTTACCCGACAATGGTAAAAACGACCAAGAAGTTGTGCCCTTTTATCTCGAAGGTAAAGTAGAGACAGGCTCAAAACTGATTGGGAAAAGCGTAGAAGAAAATGGCCTGCGCGACCTTAAAGACTTGTTCCTCGCCGAAATTCTACGTGGCGACAGACGCATATGCGCGGTCACTCCGCAGCAAGTGATTAAATCTGGCGATGTATTACTGTTTGTTGGCGACATTAAATCAGTACCACTACTCACACGTTTTGATGGCTTAAAAGTGGTGCATGACAAACACGAAAAAGACGTAGAACACTTGGTTGAAGTGGTGGTGAGTCAGTCATCTAAATTTATTGGTAAAACGGTTAAAGAGATTCGTTTTCGTGAGCAGTTTCATGCCGCGGTTATCGCGATTCGACGTGGTCATGACCGCCTGCAAGGTGGCCTTGGAAAAGTGCAGTTACAAGCTGGCGATTCACTTATTCTTGCTCCCGGTAAAGACTTTTATACCCTACCTAATTTAAAGCGCGAGTTTGTTTATATCTCAGGGCTTGATTTACAAAC
Source organism: Pseudoalteromonas sp. APC 3893 (assembly GCF_030408095.1). NCBI lineage: Bacteria > Pseudomonadati > Pseudomonadota > Gammaproteobacteria > Alteromonadales > Pseudoalteromonadaceae > Pseudoalteromonas > Pseudoalteromonas sp. APC 3893. Next base: position 185,529 of record NZ_JASDCD010000005.1, on the reverse strand, counting down.
CCATTTAGCGCCAAAGCAATCTAATTTAGTGCTTGCGAGCTTTGCAGCCGTGTTAGGCTTAAGCATTTTTGGTATCGTGCCACTTGTTAAAGGCTTACTGGTATTGCTCATCGGTTTAATGCTTAGCGGTACAATTAAATTAAACGAAGTGAAACGCCGATTCCCGATTGAACTACTCGCAGTAGTTGGCAGTGCCATTGGCCTTGCTAAACTCATGATCGGCACAGGTTTAGCAGGGCAGATATCTGATGCAATGTTTTATGTACTCGGTGACTTTGGTCCTTATGGTGCCTTTATCGCTATATTTATTATGACAGTGCTATTCACTGAGCTTATTACTAACAATGCAGCAGCGGCATTATCGTTTCCTGTTGCTTATGCACTGGCGGTTGGCTTTAATGTTGACCCGTTGCCATTTATTATGGCGGTGGCATTTGGTGCATCAGCCAGTTTTATATCACCGTTTGGTTATCAAACTAACTTAATGGTTTACAGCGCCGGTAACTACCGACTAAAAGATTACATATTAATGGGTTTACCGCTTTCTATAATTTATTCAATAACGGTATTAACCCTTATTCCGCTGGTATTCCCGTTTTAAGCCAGCGCATTAGCACATAAAGAGTAAGAGAGTATTACAATGGATGAGAACATTGTTTGGCATAACTATGCCATTACTAAAGCACAACGTAGTGAACATAAGAACCATAAACCCGCTATTTTGTGGTTTACCGGCTTTTCAGGATCAGGTAAAAGCACCGTTGCTAATGCACTTGAAAGCGCACTTAATCAGCAAGGTATTCATACCTACTTGCTCGATGGCGACAACGTACGCCATGGCTTATGTAAAGACTTAGGCTTTAGTGACGAAGATCGCATCGAGAATATTCGCCGCGTAGGCGAAACCGCAAAACTCATGGTTGATGCCGGGCTTTTGGTACTCACCGCATTTATTTCACCATTTCGCGCCGAGCGCGATATGGTTAGAGACTTAGTCGATGACGGTGAGTTCATTGAAGTGTTTATAGATACACCGCTGGATGTGTGCGAAAGTCGCGATCCTAAAGGCCTTTATAAAAAAGCCCGCGCGGGTGAAATTAAACACTTCACAGGGATAGATTCTGATTATCAAATTCCCAATTCACCAGAAATAATTTTAGATACCAGCAAAAATAGCCTAGACCAATCGGTGCAAGAGCTGATAGCGTATCTAAAACAACAGCAAATTATTAAAGGTTAAGTCATGAACCAAACGGAACTGCTAGAAGAAGTATTAATCCTCGCTCGCCAAGCTGGCAGCGCTATTATGGGGATTTACGAAAAAGATTTTAACGTTGAATACAAAGCCGATGAAAGCCCAGTAACCGACGCCGATCTAGCAGCTCACAAAGTCATCGCTAATGGTTTAAAGCACTTAACCCCTGACATTCCTATTCTTAGTGAAGAAAGCGCCGATATCAGCTGGGGTGTTCGTCAAACATGGGACCGTTATTGGCTGGTTGACCCAATTGATGGCACCAAAGAATTCATTAAAAAGAACGGTGAGTTCACGGTAAACATCGCACTTATCGAAAACGGTAAACCTACGTTAGCCGTGGTTGATGCCCCAGCGCTTGGAGTTTCGTATCTCGCCGCAGAGGCCATAGGTGCATTTAAAGACAAAGGCGATGAACGCATTGAGCTTAAAGTTACGACTAAAGCAAATAAAGGCTTAATTCGCGTAGTTGGCAGCCGTTCACACCCCTCCCCTGATTTAGCTGAATTTGTAAAACGCTTTGATGACGTTGAAATGGTGTCAAAAGGCAGTTCACTAAAGCTGTGCTTAGTCGCCGAAGGCAGCGCTGACATTTATCCACGCCTCGGCCCAACCTGCGAATGGGACACAGGCGCCGGCCACGCTATCGCTGAAATAGCCGGGGCAAAAGTCACTAAACTCGACGGCAGCCCGCTTGTTTACAATACTAAGGATGAGTATTTGAACCCGTATTTTGTGGTGAGTGTGATAGAAGAATAAGAGCTTTCAGCTGTAAGGTAGGCTGGGTAGAGCGAAGCGAAACCCAGCATGTTTAAGCCATAAGCGGTAAGTTTTAAGACTCATATTCCGTCTCGTAGGAGATGGCTTCAGCCACGAAAAGTCCTGCTCTACATTATGTTTGAAAGAACGAATTTCACCACCGAGAACACCGAGGCGCTTCGCGCTGCACAGAGAAAAATTCTAATCATCTCTATGCTATGAAGCTCACTCCATCAGCGTGGCTCTTCATCGCAAAGAGTCTTATTAGCATTAGTTTCTACCTAAAAGAGTCAAGATCCTTACATGCGTCATCAATATCTTGACTACTAAACCCTTGCGAAGTTAATTTTTTAACTTCTTTTGATAAAAGAGCTAGTTTAGGCAATGATTGATCTTTCATTGCAGAAATAAACGTCCTATCATACTTTTTCGCTCTCTCTACAAGGTAAATTTTCACAAACAATTTAGCAGCATTGCTTCCCAAATTACTTAGTATTAGCTCAAAAACAAACGTAAAATTAGGCCGCCCAGCACCACCTTTAAAATAATTAGCGAGCGTCGCTAAACTATAAATACAGTCGAGGAGACTCTCATCGACATCTTTTCCCAACAATAACTCACCAATTTCTAGTAAATTCTTTTCTTCCGTCTCTATTTTTTTATCTAGATCACTTCTAGAGGGGAGTTGCCTTCTTAATTCATCTAAGCAGTCACTAATTAAATCCCAAGAACCATTTTTATCAAACGTTGTGAGCATATTTGATACTAAAGATTTCAAACTTTTATGTTTTGCAAGGTATACAAACATTTTTGAAAAAATTCCAGTAAAAACTCTTCCGTTCGTATAGTAATCATCATTTATTTTCTGAATAACGGCAGTATATAATTTCTCTGTAGGCGTCACTTCCATTATGCCGTTTTTACCAAAGAGGATATCTTCAAACCTCGATACAACTCTTTGAAATTGCAAGTTATAGCAAAAGTCGCCTGCAAGCGACTGAAGCCCCTCAACTTTCATTAAGCGCTTAAACACATGCTGTTCACTTAACTCGTTTTCTTGTATACCCTCATTTAATATTCTTTTTAAATAATCAACCGTCGGATCCATACATGCAAGAGATTGCGTCGATTTTAAAAGCTCATTGGGTTGCACTGTTATTACTTCAGGTTCTTTATTTGTATCTAACTTGTTAGCTATTTCCTCTAAAGCAGTTAATAATGGCTTTTTTTGTTGTTCCTCTTCCATCATTTTAAACCTGTCTTCACCATGGCCTAGCATGACTTTAAAATAGTCTATAAATAGTTGATCTTCAGAATCTATAAACTTGTTGATATTCTTATTTTTATCCTTAATAAACTTATCGTAATTACTAATAAATCTTTGAAAGTAAAGTGGCTTAACTTCTCTTAAGCAAGAAGCCAACACTAAAGATAGAAAATTAACTTCTCCCATTAATTTATCTGGTTGCCAACTTTGATGTACCCTACGGAAGATTTTTTTTAATGTCCTAATCGAGGTAACCGTACTATTTAAAACTGACACTTCATCATTAAATAAATTATTAACCCGACTTCTTAAAACTTGTATTAGATGTTGTTTGTTACCTACAGCAAGTACTGTATAGCTATCTTCTAAAGCACGCTCTTCAAGCCTGAATTTTGGTAGATTATCCCAAATAATTAAAATATTTCCCTCGTTAACTGCAGCTACAAGGGATTCTTCAATAAATTTACGAGTAATTTCAGAGTAATCTATTTGAGTAATATCTTCTCTATAGTCTGTTGCTTTTGAAATCACTTCTGCGGCAATATCATTTTCATTACCCATTGCGATGATAAAGTTAATTTGTCCTAGATTTTTATTCTTTAGTCGATCTAAAAGTGCAGCAATATCATTTAAACGTTTTTCATTTTCATCGCCAGTACCACGGTCAACATCTTGCAGAGTGATCAGTATTTTGTGGTTGGTTACTTCAAGAACATCATTAAGCTTTTGAAAGCTTTGCTCAATATCAACGGGGCCTGCGAGTAGTGTAGATGCAAATTGAAAAAAGCTACCGCCTGATTTTAAGGCTTCGGTATAATGTTTTGGTAACGCACGGAAGGCGCACATATCAATGTGCTGGCTGATATCATCGATAATATGGCTAAGTACAACATGCGCAACACTGCCACTAGCTGCGCCCCACGTTGATATATCGCTGTGTATCCAATTAATCTTGTTTTGTTGTTCTATTTTTAGCTTTTCTTCATCTGATAATTCAGCTTCTACCTTTTTAGATTTTCTGAGCTCGTTTGCTATTGCTGCGACAATGCTGCTTTTACCACAACCAAATGGCCCGCATAGTGCGATGTGCTGCGCTATACCCTCTTCATGGTCACCACCACTACGAAGTCGATCAGTAATACGATTAGCGTAAACCTCTAGATCTTGCTCAAGTTCTTCTTTGTTTTTAATAATTGAATCGTCTTTAAACCATCGTTGAAAATCTTTTAAGCTCTCAAGCGTTAATTCAGCTTCTTGTTTTGATTCAACTATCAATTCTTTGTTGGATACTCTTAGCTGCTCTAATAACAAATATACCGACATACCCAAATAGGCAGCTGCTATAAATAAAAACACCCAAAATGCTTGTTCTGACTCAACTAGGTTTATTGCTGAAAATAAATAAAATGCTGATACCGCGCACAGTACCGCTGAAAATACAGGCTTTTCTGTGTACAGTTTTGTTTGATAGATCGTAGTCGCTGCAATAGCTAAAAAGCTCAGCGCTATAAATTTAAGAGCATTAAAGGTTTGAGCTATTAGTTGCTCTAATGCTTCATCTGAATGCGTTGAATACACATAACCCATAATGAAAAGTAAGCCAAACAATACGCTTATCGTCACCGGCGGATATCGCCAACTAAACCAAATACTGCGCTTGGCGTGAGAGATATAAAACTTATCCAGCATTAGCTTGATGCCAATGCCTGCGAGAAAAGCAAAACTATAATGCAGCACGGGGCTTGCGAATAAAATACTGCCCCAGTTTGCATAAGTTTGTTGTACAAAACTAACGTTACTTAAAAATACTGTAATCGCGGCTGCGGTAATTGCACACAATAAAAGTGAGAGCCAACGTTGCGCTGGAATAGGAAGAGGCTGCGACAATTTAATATCCTTATAAACCATATACCAAGCCAGTGTATACCCTGTTGAATAAAAATAGAAATTTAAGAGCTCTACTTCTTGGTTACAATTTTCAGGTACAACATTTAGATTGCTTTTGCTAGGCTCCATATTCATGGAATTCAATAACAAGGAGTAATCATGAAATGTCCTGAAATTAATGATTTAGAGTTTTCTGAGCGTGGAAAGTTAGCCGTAAAGGAAATAAGACGAATAAAAGAAATTAATCAGTGGCTTAGTGCATCGATTACTGTCGGTACTTTTGCTAACATATTTGCTGGTAACGGTGTAATCAAAAGCTATTACAACCTCACTCAAACTGATTTTGACTCTTTTGCCGCAGCACTTAAAAGCTCGCCCAGCATTGCAAGAAAAACTATAGAAACAATATTAGGCCTTCAAGCAGTTAAAGCCAAAACGTCTAAAGAAAGGCAATTCTGGAAAGCCGTATATAAAGGTTGTGAGGCTGCAAAATGAATAACTATATTATTTTATTTTTTACAATATTTAGTTCTACTTTCACGTATGCAGGTTCAGCAGAACAGGACCTTGTCAATTATCTAACTATCGAATATCAGAATTCAATAAAAGCATATGACGCTAAGCTTGAAAAATGCCAACAAGTAGAAGCAACCATCACACCTGATGATGTTAAGCATATTTCGAATGATTGGGCTGTATTAAGTAGTGCTCTATCCTATCATTATGCTAAAACTCAAGACTTGTGTACACGTGATGAATTGGAAAGATATTCTTTACTTTCGGCTAAATTACAGGCTTTAAAAGACACTGATAAACCGATGCTTGATAAATATAATCAGTTGCTTATGGCCATCCCTTTAACCTATGAGAGAACTAAAGCCGATTACTTTATATTGCCACTAGGTATGCGTAAACAGTTTTCAGATTTAGAAAAGTTAAATAAACCATTTAACTTGATTAAGACAATGGATAACTTCGATTAGCCAAACTTTAATAAAGCAATTTCAGTGCTAATTGCACCACCGTAGGCTGGGTAGAGCGAAGCGAAACCCAGCATGATAATAGCTTAGTAATGTGATTTAGCCGCAATAAATCAGTCAAAGACAATTTCACACAACGCCACCGAGGCGCTTCGCGGTACATTGAAGTGTGGTATTCGTATTCTTTTGTAGGTCGGGATTTATCTCGTCACATTTTTCAGGCTAAAGCCAGACCTACAAGATAAATACCGCAAGCCCCAATCCACCGTAGGAAAGGGTTACAGCCACGAAAAGCTTTCTGCGTTCAAATTTTTCGTGCATGATTTATTGCTGTACCTTAAAATGAAATCACAAATTAATAATAAGGAACAATAATGACGACTGTTGAAAAAGCGATTGAATCGGCATACCAAACACAAATTACTAATTTATATAACGCCCTGAGTCAGGCAATTTTAGGGGCTAATGGTGATGTTGAGGATATTGCTGTTGCTGAGGCAAGCTTTAAAAAAGGCTTGGCCTTTGCTGCCGATATTAAAGCTCGCGCGCTTAACGCAGCTGCGCAATAACTGTTTATTAGAGTGAGCACACAACTGTGCTCACTCACTATATTCTACGGCACACTGTGCCCTGTTGAACCTTGCCAAATCCGATACCACTGTTCGCGGTTTAGTTTTAATTGCTGGGCAGCAACGGCTGACTCAATACGTTTGATATTACCTGTACCTAGTACTACCGATGGCGCGCTTGGGTGCATCAGTAACCATGCGTATACCACTTGGTCAATTGAGCTTGCGCCAATTTCACTCGCAACTTGTTCAAGCACATGGCGTAAACGTATCGCTTTTTCATCGCTGTCTGAAAATAAACGCCCGCCTGCAAGCGGTGACCAGAGCATTGGTTTAATATCTAATAACTGGCATTGATCAAGCGTACCATCATCAAGGGCTTTCATTTCATAAGGTGAAAACTCAACTTGGTTTGTCACTAATTCAAAATCCAGACGTGACTGTAATAAACTTAGCTGTGATGGTGTAAAGTTCGATACACCAAACTCTAACACATCACCGTTTTGCTTTAAGGTATTAAAAGCTTGTGCCATTTCATCGGCATGCATTAAATAATCAGGGCGGTGAATCAACAGCACATCTAACCGGTCAGTATTAAAGTGCTTGAGTGACTGTTGAGCTGAAGTAATAATATGTTGCGCACTCGAATCATAGTGGTTGGCCTGCCCTGCCAACCCTAGACTTGGAAACGCAGGCTTAATTCCGCATTTAGTGATTATTTTAATTTCATCACGAATGCTTGGCTTAAGCGCCAAAGCCTTACCAAACTCAGCCTCACAACCATATTCACCGTAGATATCGGCGTGATCTGTATCTGTTACACCTGCTTCAATAGCCTGCTCAAGAAAGTTTAAACATTGCTGCGGGGTGATTTGCCAATCTAATAAGCGCCAAAATCCAAGGACTAACTCATTTATTTTTCGTTCTGTATTATACATTGTATACCTTATGATGTTTTATGACTCATGATAAGTGAGTATCATAAATACTTTCTAGCCCAATTACGTATTGGTCATGTTTAATTCTACCTATTTCATAAAATATTAATAGCAGTTGTATTACATTGAAAAGCTTATAGGAACAGTCAAAGTTAGTTTCACACCAGCAACGCTAGCAGGTGGTTGAGGTAATGGCTCAGCTCGGTAAACCAATGCCACGGCTTCTTTGTCTAACGAATCTGTTCCTGAGCTATTTACTAAGTAAACATCCAACACCTTACCAGCCCGGTTCATAGTAAAAGTGATGGTTGGTACGCCTTGACGACGCATTCGTCGAGCCGATCTTGGATAGCGCTTTTCTTTTTCTAACTGTAAATAGAGCATTTGTTGCCAATTTAGCTTTGCTTGCTGGCCTTGGTGGTTCAATGGCCCCTGTTGTTGCACAGCTGCTTTGTTACTCAACAAAGCGTCTTTTGCCGTGGGCATCGCTTGTGCTTGCTTTTGTACTTTGTCTTCAGTTTGCTTTTTTACTTTTTCAGTCGCGAGACTATTTTCTAGTTTTTGGATCTGCTTTTTTGCTTCGTTTTGTTTAAGGTGCTTCTTATCAACCTCAAGTGGTTGTTTATTATCTGCTCTGACTATGTTTTTATCTGCTTTAAATTCAGAGTAACTATGATCTGCCGCTAAAGCATCATGTTTTGGCTGTTTATTAACTTCTTCTGCTTTCTCTATGTCAGGTTGGGTTGCTTCTGATTCTTGTTGAGTGACCCCTATATTTGCATTATTAATTGTATGCCTTGGAGAAGACAAAGAAGCAACTATACTTGTAAGTAATGGCGCGGCTAGTACTTGTGCAGGCGTTTTGATAGTTTCAATTTTAAAAAATTCAGCTTTAACAATAACAACATGCAAAAATACGCTAAAAATAATGGCTATGTAGAAATAGCCCGAACCTTGTTTTGTAGGCTTTAACAAGTCAACCTTACTCATAAACTACCCACCACTAACAGCTCCCTATTCCCTAACGATTAAATACATCATTGAATTACTCTTTAGATATACCGAACGAATTGCGTTAACCCGTAATTTTATTTTCGTTCTGTAATTGAAACCCAAAGAGATGAGCGATAATGCACCTCAATAGGCAAAATTTCACTTAGGTGAAGCAACGTTTTATCTGTGTTCTTAGTCGAAAAAGTTCCCGTTACTCTATACTTAGCAAGCTCTGGCGAAACCCAAACTACACCTCGTCGATAACGCGCAAGCTCTGCGATAAAATCAGTTAACTGAGTTCTATTTGGTTGAATTTTATGCTCAAGCCAGAGCGCTTTGCTACTGAACAAATTTTCTATAGGCATAATTGTCTTACAACTAAAGGCCGCTTGCTGCATAGCTTTTAACTGTACTATTTGCGCAGTTTGCAATGGCCGCAGCTCTACAATACCTTCATATACACTTACGACGCTATCATGCTCACGCTGACGTACAGTAAAAGTAGTTCCAATAGGCACCGCTTTGCCATCTCGCGTAGTTACATATAAGGATGAGCCGCCTTGCGCACTAGCGACCCAAATTTCACCTTTAATTAAATGCAACCTATGCTCTAAATGGTCAGAGTCTAGGTAAACATTTGTTTCAGTATTTAACGTTATTACAGTGCCATCATTTAATGTCACGGTTTTAGTTTCACCGATAGCAGTTATATATTCTTTTCCATTAGGTTGCTCAGCCCGCCCCGCGAAAATTAAACCTAGGTTTCCTAATGTAAAAAGCCCGAGTAGAAGTACTTGTCTGCGTGAAAACCCTGTAGCAGTACGAGATAACACGGAACGACTCAACTTTGATTGTGGAGCTTTGAGAAAGGTACCTTGTAGTTGCTCTAGTTGCTGCCATGCTAAAGCGTTTTCTGGTTGTGCTTGAAACCAAGTTTGAAAGGCACTTTGATCCTGCTGGCTAACATCATCAGCCCATAATCGAGCCATCCAAGTTGCAGCTTGCTGTATTGTATCTGGCGATATCTTAGTCATGATTAAAGCAGCATTTCTAGATTAACCATTAAGCAGCTTTGCAATGCTCTGGCGATGTATTTCTCTACCGACGATACCGAAACATTTAACTGCTTTGCGATTTGCTTGTAACTCATATTTTCAAGCTGACGCATCAATAATGCCTGGCGGACTTTTTCGGGTAACTGCTGCAAAAGATTATCTATTTCCGTCAGCGCTTCAATCATTAGCAATTGAGACTCAGCAGAGGTTGACAAAGCAATAGGATCATTTGCAATTAATTCTAAGTACGCAGTTTCTACATTGCGCTTGCGATACAAATCTATCACCAATCCTTTAGCAATATGTGTTAAGTAACGTCGTGAATCTTGCAAACTTGGTAATGTTGTTTTAGCTAACAAGCGTAAATAAGTATCTTGTACTAAATCTGCAGTGGCTTCAGGACAACCTAAACGACGTTGAATATAAATAGACAGCCAATTACTGTGCTTTTTATACATATCATCAACACTCGCAATATTGACAGGACTGCTTATCATTTTGCACCTCTTAAAATAACACCAATGCAAATGATAATACTTATTAGTTAGATTAAACTCAAGCCAAACCTTTAAATAAGAGTGTTTGCATTTAGTCGCTAAAACTTTTTCTCAAACTTTAAACTGACACTATTTTTATCATAGCTATATAACCAATCTACATTACTGTTAACAGCAGTATGATTTAAGGTAAAAATTGGTGTCATACTAAATACAGCTAGATTTGGCATGCTTACAATCAGTGTGTAATTTTGTTCAAGATCTTTACGCTTTTGCGCCAATAAAGCACTATATTGCTCATATTTACGCGCCCTGAGTGATGCAAATAAAGTTGCCTCTACCCCGTTACTCCAGCGCTTATTAACACCAAATCGACTCGAAAATAATTGGTATGCATGTACCTTATCATTGTTATTTTTTTTACTGTAATCGAGTCCGCCAAACAGCAGCCACTGTTCATTAAGCTGATACCAAAGAGTATTATAATTTGCCAATTGTGTACCGGATTGGTAACTGTAGTGCTGCGGTTGATATGATTGCTGTTCAATTTCAAGCTCAAGTTTTACATTTAGTTTTTTTGATAAGTTTTTTAGCCAATCAAGCTTAATACCCGCTGCACTGTAAAGTGTACTATTACCTAAAGCATTGTATTTAAATTGCCCTGATGCTGAAAATTGCTCATAAGCCGTTTGATAGCTATAACCTAAGTTAGCAATCACAGTGTGTTCATTATATTCACTATTACTTAGATAATTACTGCCATAAGCAAGACCTCGGAAACTCAACCCGTGGTGACCTGAAAAAGCAAATCGCTTACTAATATTCGCATCAAAGTCAACGCCCTCTCCCGATACAGCCTGCGGAGTTTCACGCTCAATTAAGCACTCTTCAGTCGGTAGCCAAAGCAAACACGTATAACTTTGTGATGATTGATTTAAGTTATCGCTAAAACTTGGCCCTAGCGCAAAAGAACCTCGCCAAGCTTGACGATAGTTAAGCGCATCAATAAAACTATTTACCGTGTGCCGCACACCCTCAACCTTAGGGTTGTCATTTGGTAACTGCTCAGCAATTTGCTCAAACAATATAAGCGCATCAGTATTTTTATTGTTATCAAACAACACCCGCGCCAACTCTAATTGGCTAGGTAAAAAGTCTTGTTGTTGAACCAGCACAGCCAAATGTTGCTGCTCAGCTTCGTTTAAACGTCCTGCAGAACGATCAATCGCACCTTGTGCATAATGGGCTAGCATCACATCGTAATTTTCTAATGACACATAGCGAGATAACAAATTTTGTGCTGCTGGCCATTGCTTATGCTGAATTAAAAAATAGACTGCTTGGCCTAACTCATGAACATTGTTATTAACTTGGATTTGTTGCCCATTAATTGTAAAAGAGGAAGATTTAGCTGAATCATGCGCCGCATCGGCAACGATTGAATGCTCATTTTGTTTTATATTTTGCTCTATACGTTGCTGTAAATGTAATCGCGTTTCAGTCGATGCAGATAAAAGAGGGGAGTTTAACACTAACATTACTACCCATAATTGTACTGTATTATGGTAATAATAACTTTTATTTTGGTGGCTCATAATAATACTCAAAAGCGTCAATTAAAGGGGCTAAATATTAGCCCCCGACTAAATAATTGCGATTACTTTTTAGTTCCACCAAACGCAGTATCTAATTGACGATCAGCAAAGGTAGCAATACCTGCAAGTGATGCAGCGCCAGCACCAAAGAAGTGGCCTTCGCTATTACCAAATACCGCACCATTGGCAAGCGCCGTTCCTGAAAAAGCAGCCGTAGATGTCACGATATCTGCATCAATGCTCACTGAAAGCGCTGAATTAGCCAAGCTACCAGTTAACTTTTGTGCACCAAAGTTAGCCGTAAAATCTCCGGTTAACTGATTACTACCGCTAAATTTATTAACCCCTTTAATGGCATAACTAGCCGTGCCGCTTACTGGTACTGTCGTGTTGGTACTATTGCCAACATAATATACTGCGCGGTCGTTGCCATTACCGTTAAAATCTTGTGACCATTCTCCAAACCAGACATCGCTAGTACCCACTTTTGCAAAATTAAATGCGCCAATACCACCATGACCCATGCTTAAAGAGTGAATACCGTTAGTTGGTTGGGCATAAGCTGATAACGCCTGAAAATCGACTTTCTGTTGAGTAGAGCCCATTGCCGCAATGCCAATACCAGCTCGCCCTGCTACATGAGGACCACCATTAACCGTAGACTCTCCTACTTCAATATTGGTATTGTCACTTTGAGTCCCTACGTAATTTGCATGGGTAGCAAAGCTAAAAGTGGTTGTAAGTACGGCGATTGTTGCGAATAATTTGTTCATTTTTCAGTTCCTTTTAAATAAAAAATCAATGAAATAAAAAGCACAACTAAGATGCTTTCATTAACAACACCGAACGAAAAACAAAAACCCACAAAAAATAATAACTATTTAGTTTGTGGGTTTGTTTTTTTAAGCTAATTAAATAAATTAAAAGCTCATTTGTAGTTTTAACTTCACTGTTCTTCCAGGAGCCGGAACACTCGAACGTACCAGTGGATCAATATAATAAAGATCGGTCAAATTAGTGGCTATCAGCTCAACGTTAAGCCGCTCACTCCAGCTATACTTTGCGTATGCGTCAAAAGTCAGCGCTTTATCTCGCTCAAGATCTTCTTCACTTTTACTTGCTGATAAATAAACACTTCGTAACCCAGTTTCCAAAGCATTTTCGAAATAACGGCCACCAAGACTTAAATTAACAGAGTCATTAGGAATAGCTTGATCACTTAAGTAACCTCCCGCAAAACCAGCATGTACACAATTTGGAATTGAGCCCTCGACAGGGTCCTGAGTAATTGCAAGACTTTCATCACAGACTTCATTCTTAGTCATGTGTGATAAGCTTAAATCAGCAAAAAACGAACCATTGTCATAGCGACCTTGAAACTCAAATCCTTGCAGCGTTTGCTTATCAATATTATAAAAGCGAAGTAAATTACCTGAGCGCTCTATGACATCTTTTGTTTTATGATGAAAGTAGGTTAATTTAATGTCCCCTTGTTCAAAGTTATGTACAAACGCAGTTTCATAATTATAGGTATGCTCTGGTTTAATATCTGTATAAGGGTTGTTATTAGCCGAGAAGCCTAAAGTACTTTCGAACATACTCGGGAAGCGAATACCCTCAGTATAACGTATGTACACTCGACTATGTTCATTAAGTAAATAGGTTGCAGCAAATGCTGGAGCCCAGTGGTTCCCCTTTTTTTTACCGCCATCAATTTGCTTACCGTACTCATTAACAGGCCCACCTGCTTGGCGACAACTGCCTTCTATATAATTAGCTACGTTATTCAATTCACCGTTAACACATATATTATTCGCTCTGCGGTATTTTCCCTCACCGTTATGTAACCATGGTTCTAAGACTGCTTTGTGTTTTTTTCTACGCTCACTCTCTCTAAAATCGAGGAAATTTTCTAAGCCTGCGGGGTTATCAACAAAGAAGCTTGAATCACCATACTGCTCTCTCTCTTGCTCTCTTAATTCTTGATGTTCCGCTTCTGTGTAAGCTGTTTTATATTCTAAATATACACCTTCTGCGGCAGAGTGCTCTTTCGTAAAGCGCTCATCCTCAGCCGCAATTCGGCTTGATAAAAAGTCATCAATCGCCCAGTAGCTTTTATAACTAGCACCGGCAGTAAAAATTAACGAATCTGTTGGCATCCATTTAAAATTAAACTGCCCTTCAAGCTCTTCTCGTCTACCCTCGCGTGGCCAGTGCTTCCAACCATCGACTGTACCGCGGTATTCATCTTCTGAGCGAATTTTATGATATTGATAACGCGCTGACATAATTAGCTCAAGCTCGTCTGATAACATCATTTGGTTACTTACATCAAAACCAAAACGGTTCTCACGGTTATTGGCAACGGCTGTATTACGAATTATTGGACTAGCATCTGGATCCGCTAGCTCCCAAATGGCATTAGCGTAATTTGGGAACCCCCCAGCAGAATTAGTATTGCTAATTGTATGAGTGCTCCAGAGGTTTGAAGTGACATTAATAAGCTTACTTTTCGGGTTCCACTGATATTTTATGTTATAGGCTTGTGCTTCAACTTTGCTAAGAGGCCACTGTGCCATTTCACCATTTTCACCTATGTCACCTGCTCGACTTGCCATAATTTCACCGTATTGCGCATTTGTTACACGTGCACCTAGGTTTAATTGCTGGTTTTCACTAATATTAAATTCACCTTTGAGTAAGAAAGATTCCAACTCGCTGGATGTATTTGGCACTTCATAACCTGGTCGTTGACGGTGCGCTAGAGAGCGCGGATTCATTTTAGTAATATTGAACTCTTGATCATTAGGCTGATTATAAAACTCTGATTTTCTTGTGCCACTAAAGTAGTTGCCCTTATTGCGATATGCATAGGCGGCGAGTAATTCATAGCTATCTTGACGCGTAGCTAACGCTAAACGATAAGCGTAGTCTTCACCTGACAAAGGGTTATTTTCTTTATCACCACTCATCTCTTGCCATAAAGAAGGGTCGCCGTAAGCAAAATTAGGCGTCATTTGCGGAAAACCTTCCACCTCCCTGTAATCTTGCCCGGTGAATAAAGTGGGTAGCTTAGGATCAACGGCATTATTACTACTCTCAACAACAAGACCACCACCGCTTGTTTCCCCTTCAAGCAATACATCGCTAGCATTAATAGTACTAACTTGTACTCCCCCGCCAACTGAAGTATGTGCATTAGGAGTTAGTGAAGGGCCTTTTATTGCTTTAATACTGCCAATTAAATTTGAATCAACATAATTACGATTTGAAACGCCGCGATAGCCACGCCACACTGTAATTGCTTGCTCTGTACCATCTATTGATAATGGTACTCGCCCTGGACCTTGTACGCCACGGATACTTGGATCTACACCACCACCATTTCGCGCATCACCACTGTAGACATTTAACATCCCTTTAAATAAGTCAGCCGCATCCTTCCCTTTGTACCTTTCGATTTCATCTATTGACGTATATACCGATGATATATCTTCATCATAGATTGCATGCTTACCAGCCTCATCACGAGTGATGCCATAATTATCCCCCATTGCCACATTGATCGTATCTAATATCATTCTATTTTCATTAGCTTTAGTTAAAATACGATATGAGCCATCCGCTTGAATAACACTATAAAGCCCGCTATTTGCGAGTAACATGTTTAATGCTTGTGCAGAATTGTAATTACCTTGAAGTAGAGGGCTTTGAAGTTTTTGAGATAAACTCGCGTCTAAATGCAGCTCTATACCTGCAATAGTTGCAAGCTTATTTAAGCTGTCATCTAATTTTCCTGCAGGGATATTAAAAGAGTGTACATCCGTTGTGACTGCATATGAGGTTGTAGGTACTGCTAAAGTTGCGACTCCTAAGTGAGCGCTGAGTAATAGCGTGAGTAATTTAGGCTTTGATAAAAACTGCATGTCGGCTTCCTTTCTTATTAATTGTGTATCAACTAAGCGATACACCGAATGAAAGTGACAAATCCTCAATAAAAGTTTAGTTTTTATTTTTACTCATATTTTAAAACTGGGTAAAACAGTATTACTAAACTACTTTACCCACTCAATCCCTTAACGTACAGCCATCGGTACCTTAGCGCAGCTTACTTCCACTGTTTTAGGATACCAGATAGGACCAACATCATTGACAACCAGCTCGGCCAAGCCATTAGTAAATGATTTATAAGTGTGCACACTTTGCCATTGCAAGTCAGGACAGATGTCAGATAAATCTACCGCGTTAGAACCTTCATATAATGCTGCTGCAAAATTGTGATGCCATTGTTCGCTTTTATGGTTATTAGCTAAATCATCATACTCACCATTATCAAAGTGAATATTTGTACAACCAGTTAAAACCAATATAAATAGGCACACTGTAAACAAGCTTAGATTTTTCATGCTTCTTCTCCTGTGGCTTGTTGTTCATTACACCAAACTTTAACTGTATGCGGTGCATATATTCCTAGGGTTACCAAACCTAACGCGCCATCGATAAATGTTTGTTGTGACTGCATTTGCACTACGTCTTGCTCGCCACACACTTGTTTTACATCAACACGCTGTTCGCCAACTAACCCCCACATAAAAAATGGTCGGCTATCTTGATAACTAGGTTTAGAACTAAGCTTAGCAACTTGCTGCGGTTGAATAGTCACCGAAGAGCACGCACTGAGCATGAGTAACGCTGAGCAAGTAATTAACGCTCTCATTGTTATATCCTTTTTATGTATTTAGTTAAGAGCTGTAATTGTACATATAACAAATACAATAAAAGGTAAGAAACTGTAGTGAATATGTTGCCAAAACCAATAACCAGATAGACACTTTTTTACAATGTAAACTTTAATCTGATGAAAACAGAAAAGCCGCATAAATGCGGCTTGGTTTCACTCTTTAGGAGAGGTGACTTAAATTCTGAATACTAATATTGCAATAAATTACCTTGCTCATCATTTTGATTAATTGAATCGAGCATAATGTCGGCAATCTCATTAGTCTGTTCTATCTTATCTTTTTCTAAATAGGCGTAAGTAACTTACTGCTAGCATTTAGAGTAGTGCTTAACTGGTACTGAGTAACCTGATTAGTTGCTTGAATGTTCATGCTCTCTCTATCTAGAGCGTTACTATAAGCAAATATAGCTGAACATTTTGTGAACGCAACGTTCAATAAACAAGCAAATGAACGTAAAAAAGAAAAGCAGTGAAGTAGATATTACTTGCACCTAATCTTGCGACTAGGTATAAAAATAATCACTCACTCTAATTAGAAGCGAAAAGCCATGCAACAACATGATAATCAACCACTCACCGACTTTACCGAATACCCTCATGATCAAATGCTAGAGCGTGCCCAAGAGTTTTTAACTACATGCCAACGTCGCCATAGTATTCGTAGTTTTAGTGACCGCCCTGTGCCAAAAGAGATCATTGAAACTTGCATTAAAGCTGCGGGTACTGCACCAAGTGGTGCAAATCACCAACCTTGGCATTTTGTAGCGATTCATTCTCATGACGTGAAAAAGCAAATTCGTGAGGCAGCTGAAAAGCTAGAACGCTCTTTTTATGAAGGCCGTGCAGGCGAAGAATGGCTTGATGCATTAAAGCCGCTAGGTACTGATGCCAGCAAACCTTATTTAGAGCATGCACCTTGGTTAATTGCGGTATTTAGCCAAAAGAAAGGTGGGTTAAGTACTGATGATAAAAATACTAACTATTACGTGCATGAGTCAGTAGGACTGGCAACAGGTTTTTTAATTCAAGCACTGCACAGAGCTGGCCTTGCAACACTTACCCATACACCAAAGCCTATGAGCTTTTTAACTGATATCTGCGGCCGAGATAAAGACAACGAACGCCCTTATATGCTGTTAATTGCCGGTTACCCTAGTGATGAAGCAACCGTACCTGAGCATGCCCTTGTGAAGAAGTCACTGGATGAAATAGCGACCTTTATTTGATGTTTTCAGGTTTATAATCAACAGCGAGCTTGTCGCCAGGGTTAAGCCCTGCGACAACATGTTGCTTAGTATTAAGTACTTCCCCTAAACGAATAAAGCGCCGTTCAATCAAGTCATTATTAATAACATACACCATGTTTAACTGACCAAATTGATACACCCAATCTGGTGAAATTAAAACTCCGGCTTCTGGCTTTAATGGTAACTGTAGTTGAGTATACAACCCTGGTGTTAAACCTGTTTGAGACGACAGTTCTAAACGAATAAGCATACTACGAGCGGCACTATCTGCAACGGGCACTATCTCCGTAACGGTTGCACTTGCAGTTAGATTTAACGAAGGTAAGTTAACGTTAAGTAAATCTCCCAACTTTAACTTTATCGCTTGACGCTCTCGCACGTTAAACTCAAGTTGTAGTTGCTGAGGATTATATAAAGCAAGTAAAGGAGCGCCCGGTGAAGCTATATCGCCCGGTTCAACCAGCCTTTCAACCACAACACCTGAGATTGGCGCTTTGATCTGGGTATAATTCAATGCAACTTGTGCTTGAGTTTGCTGCTGCTGGGCTACGGCTAAATTGGCGGTTGAGTTATCAAACTTAGCTTTAGCATCATCATAGTCACTAACTGATACCAAGCCTTGTGAATATAGCTCCTTTACTCGTTTAAGTTGTTTTTCAGCTTGAGTTAGAGAGGCTTGTATTGCTTTAATTTGTGCATTACTTTGTGCCAATTGCGCTTTAAAATCATCTTGTTGAAGCGTGATAAGTACATCATCTTTTGCCACCTTATCGCCTGCGCGTACGTTAAAGCGTTCAACTTGCGCCATAACCCTAGATGATATTTGTGTATTTTGCTTTGCAATCACAGTGCCCGGCACTAACTCATTGCGCTTTATAGTCGTTAATTCAACTGCGACGATCTTACCCTTGTATGTAGAAATTGACACAGGCTTATTACCCGGCGCTTGCTTATCGGAAAAGCTACCTGCCATAAACAGCACTGCTAAAATAATCACTAACAACGCAATGATTGAACCAAATAGTTTTGATTTACCTTGCATGAACTTCGTCCTCGGTTGTTTGAGTGTTTGCAAACACTAAATAATAAACTAACGGAACCACAAATAATGAAAACAATGTGGAGGCAACAATACCAAAAATGATGGCAATAGCGAGACCGCTAAATACAGGATCTAAAGTAATCACCAAATTACCTAATAGAGTAGTCCCAGCGGTTAATAATACAGGGCGCATACGGGTGGTTCCTGCGGCAATTAACGCATCTTTAATTACCATACCTTGCCCACGCGCTTGATTTATAAACTCAACTAAAATTAACGAGTTGCGCACCACAATTCCCGCTAATGCAATCATGCCGATCATCGCCGTAGCTGTGAATAATACAGGTTCTGGCGCGCCTGCAATGGTACGCTCACCAAACTGATTCAGCAGCCAAAAGCCAGGCATAATACCAATAACTGTAAGTGGGATGGCTGACATAATAATCAGTGATAAACTAGCCGATTGAGTTTGAATACGTAAAATAATGAAAATAGCACTGAGCGCAAACGCAAATGCAATGCCCATATCTCTAAACACATCAATAGTAATTCGCCACTCCCCTTCGCCGCTAAAGGTCACGTGAGTGCCTTGTGGTAGATGCCACGCAGCCGTACCACCATTATTAAAAAAGTGTCTATTAAGCCAGTTAGTTTGAGAGAACTCATCACTTTTGACATTTAAATCAGCATTCACGTCAGCAATAATTTCGGCAGGTGTACGACCATTTAATTCAGCCATAACGTAAACCACATCGCGCTGATCTTTACGCATAATCGGTTTGGCTACTTCTAAGTATTTAAATTCACCTAATTCAGACAAAGCGACAAGCGGTCTTGGCGCACTAGATAAACCAAAGTCATCTGTCGTTTTTGTGAGTTCTCGATCGCCGCGCACTTGAATTGCCAGTAATTGGGCAAGCTGGTTACGTTGCTGATATGGTAGCTGCAGCTTGATATCAACGGGCTTAGTTTCGCCGCTTACATACATCACTCCCACATTTTTGCCTGCTGAGGCAATAGCTAATGAGCTTGCAATATCCTCAGTTGAAACCGCCGACAGTGCCGCTTTATCTTTGTCTGTAATAAAACGCTGTAACGGTGCTGCTACCGCAATACTGGTATCAACTTCGACGACATAAGGTTCTTGCTTTAATCGTTTGGCAACATTGTATGCCGCTTGATGAAAAGTCTCGGTATCAACAAATGCATCACGATAAACTTCTGCAACGAGTGTGCTAAACACTGGCGGCCCAGGGGGAACTTCAACCACCTTTATGATAATGCCGTTATCTGCTATCGACTCTAGCTTTTTACGCAATCGCATAACCACTGCGTGTGATTGATGATCTCGCTCGGTTTTATCTAATAAAAGCACTCTGAGCTCGGCTAAATTCGGCGCTTCGCGGCGATAATACCCGCGCACCATGCCATTAAAGTCCATGCTAGAGGGTTGACCTATATAAGCAGCAATTTCACTGACTTCGCTAAGCTGCCATGTAATTGTTTGCACTTTACGAGCAATGAGTGCTGTTTGCTCTAAGTTAGTGCCTTCTGGCATATCTATTAATATTTGTAGCTCATTTTTATTATCAAAAGGTAATAACTTCAAAGGTACAAGGCGCATAACAGGTAGCATTGCGCTAATAATAAATAGGCCAAGTGTTATCCATAAAATTAATTTAGCTCTGCCTTTAGAGGCCAAAAGTGGAGTAAGTAATCGCGCATAAATACCAGCTTTGTCATCCGCTAAAGTTGCATGCTCAGCCACAGGCTCTTTTAATAATTTCATAGCAAGCCAAGGAGTAACAAAAAACGCGACTATAGTTGAAACCATAACACTAACTGGCACATTAAACGCCATTGGTGCCATATAGGGGCCCATCATGCCGGTTATATAAGCCAAAGGAATAAAAGCCACCATAATGGTTAATGTAGACATTAAAAGTGCGCCACGTATTTCACTCATTGCGGCGACTATCTGTTGCTTTTTATTGCCTTTTTTCTGTAAGAAGCGACTAATGTTATCAATGCCCGTAATAGGGTCATCCACCAGCAAACCTAATGATAAAATAAGCGCAAAAAGCGTGACGCGATTAATCGTATAACCAAAGGCAAAATCAAGACTTAAAGTAATACCATAACAAATAGGCACAGCAAGGCCGACAACGATGGCTGGTCGCCAACCTAAAAACACCCCGACAAATATAACCACAGTAAACACCGCAAATACGAGGCTGGATGTTAAGTTATTTACTTTTTCGTTAGCGGTTTGGCCGTAATCTCTGAGTATGGTGTAGTCTATTTGCGAGGGTAAAAAGCTTTCTTTTAATTCAGCCATCATGGCGTGGACATCATTAGCAACCGCAACAGCGTTGGTGCCCGCTTGCTTAGCTACGCTCAATGTCACGAGTGGCAGCTCTTGTGCTGTATTGCTCTGCGCTAGCCATTGATAATTTTGCGGTTCACCCGGGCCATCAAGTACGTTAGCAACATCTTTTAAATAGATGTTTTTGCCATTAATTACATTAACAACAAGCTGCTCTATATCAGTTTTTGCGCGTAATACATCACCGGCTTGCAGTGTTATTTGCTGCTTCGCGCTGACGACACTACCTACTTGCGATAATTGATTGGATACACTTAACGCGTAATATACATCACTTAGTGTTGTTTGATGGGCTGCTAATGCACTGGCATCTAAATTAACTGTTAGCGTTCTCTCACGCCCTGCAATTACTTTCACTTCGCTGGTATTTTCTATGCGCTGTAAGCTATTGGCAATTTCATTAGCAAATCGTGTTAGTTCAAAATCGCTATATAACTTAGGATCTTTACTGAATAAACCCAACATCACTATGGGTACATCATTAACTTCGACAGGACGAACTTGCCACGAGCTAATAACCGATGCCATGGTATGTTGATAACTATAAAGCTTAGCGTATGTATCGAGTATGGCTTGCTCTCGGTCGTGACCAACCTCAAACCGTAATGTAACCACAGAGCCATTAGATTGGGTCGTCGAATAAATATGCTCAACACCGCGCAATTGCGCTAACAGCTTCTCTAAAGGTTGAGTAACTAGCCTTGCAACTTCCGGCGCTTCAACATTAGGGGCTGAGACATAAATATCAAGCATGGGAACGACAATTTGCGGCTCTTCTTCTCGAGGAGTTTGCTTTAAAGCCATCATGCCAAGCAATACAGCCATAACAAAAATAATGATCGGAATACGGCCGTTAAGGCTTTTCTTCACTGCACTATCGAGCGTATTCATACCGTTATTCCTTACAAAATAAGCCATATAAAGTGGCTAGAATAACTTGTGCATTTTCGTCAATTACACGATAAAAAATAGTTTGGCTTTCACGGCGCGTAGTGACGATGTTAGCTTTTCGTAATGCAGCTAAATGCTGTGACAAAGCTGATTGTGCCAGAGGTATTGCAGCATTTAATTCTGAGACACTCATTTCTCTATCTTGTAACGAGCACAAGATCATTAAACGGTTTTTATTCGCTAAAATTTTTAGTAGCTGCTCAGCCCGTTCTACATTTTCTGTCATGGCTGTAAAGTCGATAGTCATAAGTTGCGCTCTTATATTCAAATTACATACTAAGTATAAATCTATATATTAGAAAAGTCTAATATTAGGTTTTACTAATTTAGTTTTTTCTAATATATTACAAAACAACAACCACAATAGATAAGGTTCACTATGAAACTAAATGAGGCACTTCGTCTTATTGCAGGAGTAATGATTGGTATTTCATTATTACTACAACACTTTCATGATCCACAGTGGATTTGGTTTACTGTATTTATTGCCCTAAACTTAATTCAATCGGCATTTAGCAAATGGTGCCCTATGATCACTGTATTAAAAAAACTAGGCTTCGAGGAATAACATGCTTACTTCAATTCCAGATCTTATGAAAATTATTACACCCAACCAACGTCGTATCGATGCTGAACAAGCTAAACAAGAGCTTGAGCAAAATCATGGCTTATTAATTGACGTGCGAGAACCAGCAGAACATGCAACCAAGGCTGCAACAGGTGCAATTAATATCCCTAGAGGTTTGCTTGAAATGAAACTCATGGAAATCGAAAAAGATCCTACACGAGCGATTTACCTCCACTGTGCCAGTAGTGCACGGGCCACATTAAGTGCAGAAGCGCTGACCCGAGTAGGGTATGAAAACGTTACTGTAATCACTTGTAAAGCAGACACTATTTGCCAGGTATTTTAATACAAATAGCATAGCAACTTCATATAAAAGTCACACTGGTCGGATAAGCTCATAGTTTTACTTTTAACGGTACAGAGCAATGACGTTTACACGAAGAAGTTTTTTAAAGGCATCGGCAGCGGGTTTTGGCGCTGCCGTTTTATCATTAGGCATCACAGGTTGTACATTTGATAACGATGATGATGAAATCATTGAGGTTAGCTTTGATCATGGTGTAGCCAGTGGCGACCCACTTAGTGATAGCCTAATTTTATGGACTCGTGTAACACCTGTTGACGCAGCAACCACCAGCATAAAAGTGCAATGGCAAGCAGCCACCGACAGTAACTTTAACAATATAGTTCATGATGGTGAAACCGAAGTAACGACCGCCAGCGACTTTACTCTAAAAGTTGACTTACAAGGCTTAGATGCCAACACCACTTACTACTATCGCTTTATTTCAAACGGTAAAACCTCACCTACGGGCTCAGGTAAAACATTACCAACAGGTAGTGTTGATAAAGTAAAATTTGCAGTCGTGTCGTGCGCTAACTACCCTGCTGGCTTTTTCCATGTGTATGGTGAAATAGCCAAACAAACTGACCTTGATGCAGTACTTCACCTCGGTGACTATATTTATGAATACGGTAATGGTGGCTATGCTTCACAAGACGCCGCCCTTCTAGGGCGCTTACTACCAGATGATAATAGCGCAGAAATTATCAGCTTAGCTGACTATCGTAAGCGCTATGCCCATTACCGTACCGATAGCAACTTACAAGCAGCTCACAGCAATTGCGCTTTTATAACAGTATGGGATGATCACGAAGTAACTAACGACACGTGGCGTGAAGGCGCAGAAAACCATAATGATGGCGAAGGCGAGTTTAGTGAGCGTAAATTACATGCTCTACAGGCCTATTTTGAATGGATGCCAATTCGTAATGTTGCCGATAAAGAGCGTATTTATCGCCGCTTTGAGTTTGGTGATTTAGTCTCGTTGTATATGCTGGATACCCGTGTACTCGCTCGTGATGAACAACTAAGCTACGGGGACTTTGATTTAACCAGCCCACAAGGGCAAAGCGATTTTGTTGGTGCTATTAGTTCGCCAACACGCGCATTACTGGGAAGTGAACAGCTAACCTGGCTCACCGATGGTATGACAACTTCAAGCTCAAAATGGCAAGTACTTGGCCAGCAAGTGCTAATGACCAAGATGCACCTGCCGTTTGAAGTACTACAACTTTTAGTAAGCCTACAAGTAAGCCAAGCAAATGGCGCAGATACTGAAACTCTGTTAGCTCAAGCATCTGCATTATTTACAGAACTAGCACAAATTAAAGGCCGCATTCTAGCCGGTGATCCAACAGTCACTGATGCTAAGCGTGCCCGCGTTGATACCACAGCTCCTTACAATTTAGATGCATGGGACGGCTATGCCTACGAACGTGAAGTTCTGCTTGGTACTGCTATAGCGACACAAAAGAATTTAGTTGTGTTAGCTGGCGACACTCATAATGCGTGGGCAGGCCAATTAACCACTGATGCCAGCAACCCAATCGCCGCTTCACAAAATGCCGGTGTTGAATTTGCAACATCATCGGTGTCTTCGCCAGGTCTTGAAGAGTACTTAGCGCTGAACACCCAAGGACCTGAAGCAACAGCGCAAATGGAGCAAGTGATCCCATTACTAGTTAATGATTTAATCTATAACAACCTAGTAGATCGTGGCTACTTAACCGTTACTTTTACCCCAGAGCAAGCCGCCGCTAAGTGGAACTACGTAAGCAGTATTAAAACCGCGTCTTACGCCATGCAAACTGAGCGCAGCAAAGAGCTACGTATGCTAGCAGGTCAGCCAGTAATTCAAGGGTAAAGGCTCAAGAAAGTACCTAGGGGCTAGGGAAAGGTTCTAGGTGAAAGATTAAAGAAGCCCGGCGAACAGCTGATCGCCGGGTTGATTTGAGTTCAAAGCAAGGATACTTGTAGCGAATATAATGCTTAGCCTTTTTAATCTATACAGCTTGAATAACAAAGGTTATTTACCTGTATACCTTATGGTTTATTTTCCTCTGACGTGATTATAATTTCTTTTGATGAAGCAAGTTCTGGAAATGCTTTTTTTGTATAATCAGCTATTTGGATCAAACCTACAACTGTGGAAACAACTAATGCAGTGTTAGCCATAAACTTCCAAAAATTCCCCATTGCCTCATTTGTTGCTTTACCATCAATAATGTCTTTAGAAAGAACAGCTTTACCAAAAGTAGCTTGAACTATATCAACAACTTCTGCAGCGCCAGTAATTTTATATTCTTCGATAGCAGCAATTATCTTTCGTAACTGCAGTATAAAATAGCGTTTAATATTATCAGGTAATTCTGCAATAGTAATTTCTTCAATTAGATCTTTTGCACCAGAAAATATATTTTCCAGATCGTTTCGTGGCAATACGGGTTGCGGGCAGTTCGTTGAAAGCATTCCAGACGTCATGTGTAAGTAGTCTAAAACAGGCTCATTTATATGTTTTATAAACTCATTCCAGTTACTACTCAGATTACAATTAGAAAAAGCACTTTCTAAAAATTTTGTCCACGACATATACCTTGCAATATCTATATTATCTATTTTTTGTAATTCTATCGAAATACTGTCAGCTAACGAAAAAACTTTACCGACTCTACCTATAAGTAAAAAAGAATCGCTTTCCTCAACTCCTAAAATTTTAGCCCATACTTCTCTACAACTTTCATTTTTATTAGCAGCCTTCCCTTCTGTTAAAATATTTAGGAGTCTTCCCGCAGGGTTATTTACATCCATACTTTCACCACTTCTTTGCAATCAAAATAAAATAGCTTAATTTAACAACTAAGCAGTGCACTTTATATATCATGATAATATCAAGTTTATACAACAAGTAAATTTAAGAAATTATTATGATTTCTTCTCATCCAACAAAGTTACCATCATCTGCTCGATGTTTTTTACGCTGTAGGTAAGTGCGCGGAGTAATTCGACTTGGCTTTGAGGTTCATCCGCTTTAGCCTTACTTGGCTTTGTTTCGGCTAGATTGTCTTTTTGCGTTAATATAGCCTCGCGAAATTCACTGGCATTTTCAACTCCCAGTAACGACACTAATGCACCGTGCCCCGACTGACCAGCAGTTTCAAAACTTAATCGATATAAACCAAATAGACGCATCAATGGCCCTTGGCTTAACCCTACATCGGTTATTTTTTCAAGCGGGATGGACTTTTCTTCTTTGAAAAATACACCGCGCTTTACCACCAGCTTACGCTCCAGTAGCACTGCTGACATTGCTTTGAGCATACGCCCTGAAACGATCCAAATTATTAAGGCTACAATTGGAATTAATGGGATACCAACCAAACACACTAAGCAGGTAATGACTCCTAACGTGATCCAGTAAGATTTCACTTTAGGATTAAAACTTGCGGTTTTCAGGGCTAATTCAGACATTCATAACCTCCTTGATATTTATTCTATTAACCTAGGTAATATTGCGACTGAATGCAACTATAAAAAAAGCCGAGCACACTAAGGCTGCTCGGCTTTTCAGTATATTATTAAGAGTGATTAGTTTTTACTAACAATCAGCTTAACGTTATTACGGTCAGGTCCAATCACACTAAAGGTGTAATTCCCTTGCTCTGAAATAGATAGCTTAATGTTTGCCCCTACCGCTTCCAATGAGCTTTGTTCACCCACTATTACCGTAGGTGACTCACCCAAACCACCATAATCAACAGTGCTCCAATCTTCTGAGGCTATTTTAAATTCATAATCGCCTACAGCTAAGTCGAGTGTTGTGCTATACATCGCATTGCCTTGGTACATAAGCGGGTTATCTGTACCCCAGCTATTTAAACTACCTCGTAAAAACACCTGTGTATCAGAAAACATTTTCGCATCGAATATACTCAAGGTTGGCTCGTTTAAATCGCTCGCATCAAAAACAAATTGGTAATCACCATCACTGGCAATATCCATCATCATGTTTTCACCTTTAACCGCTAACAATTTCGCTTTGGCAACTGTTACAAGTGTATCTGACTCACCTGAACCAAAATCCACTGACTCCCAATCCTCAGATGCAATTTTAAACTCATAACTACCTGCGCTGAGTGTTTTAGTAAAAGTATAAATACCTTTACCTTGATACATTAGCTCATCACTGGTTCCCCATTCATTTAAACTACCTCGTACGTAAACAGGCATGCCAACAAACGGTTCTTCGTTATACACTTTGAGTGTCGGATTTTCTTTATCACTAGCATCAAACGAGAACACATAGGTTGCATCATTGGCCGCTGTAAAGGTCATATTTGAACCACTGCGTATTAATGATTCATTTTGGTTTTCAATAACGTCTTTATCTTCATCTGACAAAGCCCCAAAATCAACAGTAGACCAGTCTTCAGATGCTATCTTAAACTCATAATCACCCGCAGTAAGTGTAATAGCAACACGGTACTCGCCGCTGCCCACATACTCAAAGTTATCTGCTGTCCCCCAGTCATTAAGGGTGCCACGAACATAAACGGCAGTACTACCAAAAGGAACAACATCCGGTGCGCCAACGGTTGCATTAGCACTTAACCCTACACCTTGTGTATCTCCCTGAGGCTTCACAAATACCGCGATGGTATAAGCTGGAACGCTAAAGGTTCCGTCCATTTCACTAGCGGTAAAACTAGCCTCTGACATTGCACTATCAACACTATTTTTAAGTGTTGGGTGTATTTCAAACCCTGCTGCCGTAGGTACGGTATGTAAAAGCGTTTGCTCTGTTGCATTAATGACGACTACGAGTGCATCAAACTGGGAGTCTATGTCCTCAAAGCCCTGGCCATCATCGATACTCATTACTATCAGGCCATGTTGCTGGTTTTTACCTACATTATGAAAGCCCACACGGTCAATCACATCTTGTTCGGTGGTTAATCTAAATAAAGGGCTTGCACTACGAATAGCTAAGAACTCTTGGAACACATCGCCTGCATAAGCAATATCTTGTGGCATTGCTTGTGCATCAGCGTTAGCAGAAATAGGCATTATTTCAGACCACTTCTCTTCGTTCTTTTCTGCATTAGGTAAACCAATATTCCAATTGTTATTTTCTTTCGTTAAATCTACCGCATTGAACCAATCACCCGCATTGTAGCTATCGCGGTCCATTGATTTTGAGCGAAGTAAATCAGCACCCAATTGCATAAACGGGATACCTTGACTCACCAACGGAATCGATAATGCCATATTATGGGCACGTACACGCTGCTCTATACTCATGCTTGATGCGTGCTTATATTGCAGCTGATCCCAAAGTGTTTCGTTGTCATGCTTTGATACGTAGTTAATGCTATCTGCTGGGTCTAACGCATAAGCAGTAGGCTGGGTGTTCCAGCTAAAGCTATTACCTTTTGCTGAGTTACCCTTAAAGTCTTTTAATATGTAGTTTTGTAAGTTACCCGCCAGCGATAAACGTAAGGTATCTTGGTCAGCTAAATTACCATCGGTCGGATTATTACTAAACAATGCCCCACCGCGCACAGCTTCACGAATACGATCATTGAATGTGCCAACCTCTGAGCCTGCCATATCAGCTTGCTTAGCTTGAGTGAATAAACGATTGTTGGCTACTTCACCAAAATCCCAACCTTCACCGTAAAAGTAGTTATCTGTGTCAACTGCTTGCACAGCTTCGCGCGCTGCTAAAATTGATGATTTAGGCATGTGGCCCATCACATCAAAACGGAAACTGTCATAACCAAAGTCGCGAGCAAGAATAACCATTGAATCTGTAACAAACTTGTCCATCATTACATGTTCTGTAGCGGTGTTTTCACAACATGTTGAGCGCTCTATCGTACCTGATACTTCATTGTATCTGTGGTAATAACCAGGAACCAATTTATCAAAAACAGATTTTTCCCAAATGCCTGATGACGTTGTGTGGTTGTATACCACATCAAGAACCACACGAAGACCGACTTCTTGCAGTGACTGCACCATGGCGCGCGTCTCTTTTACACGAGCAATGCCATCGCTGCTAGATGCATACGAGCCCTCTGGAGCTATAAAGTGGTGTGGGTCATAACCCCAGTTAAAACCGTCTAAATCACGCATCGCGCTGGCAAGTGCTTGTGCATCATCAGAGCCCGGCAGATAACTTTGCATAATGTCGGCTATCGTGCTGCTTTTATCTTCGATTTTACAGGCATCGGCTTCATCGTTTATACGATCACATAATTTACCTAAGGTATCGGTGATTTCAACACGTTGCTCTGTATCTTCTTCAATAGTGCCGATGTCAGTAACAGGTAATAAGTGAAAATGCGTTAAACCTTTATCAGCTAATTGTTTAAGGTGCTGCATTGGCACGCTTTCAAGTTCCGTAAACGCGAGGTACTTACCACGATTAGTTTCACTTACTGACGTATCACGCACACTAAAATCACGCACATGACCTTCGTAAATTATTGCATCTTCTGGGTTAGTCACCGTTGGTACAATGCGATCATCCCAGCCCTCTGGTTTGGTGTCATCATCATTTAAATCTATCAACTGCGAATACAGGCCATTGCTTGATACGTTTAATGAGTAAGGGTCTGTACTCCATAGGCTTTCGATTGCTTTAGTAGTTGGGTGATAAACATCAAACGCAAAGCGATAATAATGACGGTCGTATTGGCTGTCTAAGCTGGCTGACCAAATACCAGTATTGTTGTCTAACGTCATGGCGGTGCTATGCACTTGTGCTTTATCAGCGTCAAATACACTAATCATCATGTTACTAGCAGTTGGTGCCCATACTGAAACATCAATTGCATTGTTGTTATAATGCACACCCAACATTGCCTCGTTCGCATCGTTCTCACCTTGGGTGTAAAGTGCATCGAGTACTTTAGCGGATTGTACAAAGCTTGCTTCAAGTAACTTGCCGTCCGCATCGTAGCCTGCAACAGCAAGCTGTTGCTTTATAAGTTGCTTTGCAGTGTCAGCATCCCAATTACCTTGATATGCAGTCCAATCCGTTAAGTGTGGTACTTTTGCAGCTTGTTCATCGCTTAGCTGTGTTGCTGTTAGCTCAATGGTTTCACCATTTAAACCTGTATCTAAATCAACCCCTAGCTCAGCGGTTGCAGATGAGTGTAACTTGATAATTTGCGTAAGCTCATTACTTGGCTTATACAATACCGTATTTAAATCAATCCAGTGTGCTGATGCACCGTCAATTGCAACGGGGCGTTCGCCAAGGCTTGCAACTGGGAACTCAAATACAGACGGCTCTCCATCAAAGGTAAAGTTCATACGCACAAAACGCTCGTCGTCTTGCATCAGTGGCATAGTTAAATCCACATCACCATGGGCTTTGCCGGTGCCTTCTGTGCCAATATGTATTATAAAATTGGCACATTCGGTATAACCTTCTTTGAGTGCTACAACCCAATAAGCACCATAATTTGGATCAACACCGTCGTATTCGTGACCATTGCCCCAATCTGTGGCATCAAACGGCGGCGCGTAAGCATCGCAACCGTCAGTATTCCATGAGTGTAAACGGTAGCCTTCATACCCTTCATTTTCATCACGTTTATAAAATAAAACAGCTTCGTTCTCTCCAGCAAAAACAACAGGATCAGGTAAATCCGGGTTGTAGCCATTGATACAGCTTTCATTGTTCGCATCTGGAAATAACGGTGCGTCGCAAGAGATAGGCTCGGGATCAACGCATTGCGTCCCTTCAGTGTTAGGTACTTGTGGTACATCACAAGTTAAAAGAGTTTGCCCTGCTTTTACATCGCTACTACCTGAACCACCACAGCCAAAAAGTAACGTTAAACTCACAGCGAATAGCAAATGAGTCATTTTAGTTATTGTATTCATTATATATGCTCCAATTTGCATTAATGGCTATAGGTAAAACCTAAATAAACCTGACGACCAAAGTACTGGGTAGTCCCAGTAATACTTTCATTACCAAAGTAGCTTTGGGTGGGTTCGTCGGTGAGGTTATTAACCTGTAGCAACATGCCAAATGAATCAGTAAATTGATAAGAGGTTTGAAAATCGACCACGGTCTCGGCATCAAAATTCACCACTTGTTCATTGATAGCCACTTGCTCGGACACAAAGTCTGAGCGGTAGCGCACATTAAGGCGGGTTTCAAAATTATCTAAGCTATAAAACAAAGTGCCGTTTAACACATTTTTAGACAAACCAGGTAAACCTTGAGTCGTCGTGTCGCCCCCTAAACTGGTGATAGATTCAACTTCGCTTTCGGTGTAGGAGTAGCTGCCGTTAAAGCCTAAACCATCAAAAGGCGCAGGTAAGAATGAAAAAACTTGTGTATAAGCAAGCTCAATACCGCGAATATAACCGCCATTGGCGTTATTAACTGCGGTTGTATATGTGCCATTAGTGGTAGCTACTTGCTCGCCGCTGACTGGGTTTTCTATGTAGTCAGGAACGTTAAAGCCATTACCTTTAAAGTCAAATCCCTCTATCGCAATCGTATCGATAAACGAATCTATATTTTTATAAAAACCTGCGACCACTAGCGCACCATCTGATTCATCAAAATAATGCTCATAAGAGATATCGTATTGGTCGGCATAAAATGGTTTTAAGAATGGATTATTAGTACTTGAGCCGTTAATTTTACCTGTGGTTTTATCTGCCTGTGCACTAGCATCTCCCGCTAGGCGATTGATTGGTGGACGTGACATAACTTTAGCTGCGGCAAAACGCAATTGCGTGTTATCCGTTAACTGAAAGTTTAAGTTAAGTGATGGCAGGTAGTCGGTGTAGGTCGTGCCAAGCACATTAGGTAAATAGTTTTGATTTACAATGCCGATGCTGTCAGTAATATTTTGTGCGCCTAGCGCTAAATCACCATTGACGTTCTCTAAAATTGTTGCCGATTGATCGGTATCTACACGGCGAATACCAATATTACCCAGCACTGGCATATTGCCAATTTCAGCATTAATATTGAGCATGGCATAGGCTGACAGCACTTCTTCATACACTGAGCCACTTTGTAACATAGTCCATGAATAGTTTGTGGTGTAACCCTGTGCATCAACCACCCCATCAGCGTTACCCCATGTAGTTACAGGTGTAGGAGCACCTTCAGGGAACCACGCATTCAGCGCTTTATCAACATCTATTGCTAAATACGATGGAAAGTAACTAAATTCGCCTTGCCAATCCACCACATCAACCATGTCATCAGTTAAACGAAGTGACGGCTCACTTGCTGAAAACGCACCATCATCACCATATTCAAACACAGAACGGTTATTGCTATATTCACGGTCAGAATAACGCGCACCAAATTCAACTGAGCTGAACCAGTTGTTATCTAGTTCATATTTAAAATCGAGACGATAAGCACTAACTTCATCTTCATTTTGAAAAGGGTAAATACCGTACTTACTCACCATAACACGGTCTATGTCGCTAAATGCGGCTGCCTGATTAAAACCTACATCGGGCAGGTTGAGACCATTAAGCTGATAATTTATTGACACATTATTATCAAGTACCGGTTCTTCAGCGCTAGCGTCTTCAGCTACCAATGCCCAAAGTAAACCATTGCGAAAGTTACTTTTTGCTCGCGACAAAGACACATCTATATTGACGTTTAAACGCTCTGTTACTTGCCAATCCGCGTTAACACCGTAACTGTCTACTTCGTCAAAATCTTGATTGTCATCATTAACGATTTCAATTCAGGTATAGCTTTTTGAGGTACGATTAACGGCTGCGCCAATAACTGAATTACCCTCTAACTGTGCATTGGTAAAAGTTGCAGATGGGCCACCAAGTTTAACTCGCAAACCACGGGCAAATGACTCAGTATCAAATCGTGATAAAAACACATCCCCCTTCAACTTAAAGTTATCTACAGGTATCCACTCAATCGCTGCCATGTAACCGTTACGGGTTTCTTCACCGCCTAAGTGCTGGAGCTCAAAACCCTCACTGATGTATTCGTTCTCTGGGTTTACTTCAGGGCCACCAGTATCATTTGCCAAGCCATCTATTTCTTTATTATCGTTATAAGCGAGGCCTATAAATTGCGTTGCTACACTAGGTTGAAATAGGCGCGCATAACCGAGTGCAACCCCTAGGGTGTCGTCAAGGTATTTACCTTGATATGAAAAACTAATGCGATCGCCAAATTCTGTGGCGTCATACACTTCTGAGGCACGGTCGTTATACATACCTCTGGCGTTCACAACAAACTTATGCTGCTGTTCATTATCAAGCGGACTCGCCGTTTGCAACTCGACAGTACCTGCAACACCGCCTTCAATGAGCGATGCTTTTGGTGATTTATAAACCGCAGCAGAACTAATTAGCTCCGACGGGTATTGATCAAACTCAATACTGCGGCTACCACTTGTAGATACTTGCTCTCGACCATTGAGGGTTGAGAATACAAATCCACCCGACATGCCTCGAATATTTATTTCGGCGGCTTGGCCACCTGTTCGTACAGCTGAAATCCCCGGTAGTCGAGTAAGCGCATCTGCCATTGATACATCAGGTAGCGCCCCTAAATCATCAGCAGATAGCTGCTCTGATACTGTATCTGTAAAACGTTTTTGGTTAAGTGATTGAATTAAGCTTCGGCTAAAGCCTGTTACTTCAATAACCTCTAGATCATCATCTAACTGTGGATTGACTGTCGCTTGTGCATCACTTTCAGCTGCGGCCAATGCACTGCTGGCTGCGAACATTGCGAGCATTAATGCACTCAGTTTAAATTTCCCCATGAGCTTCCTACCCTATTGATTTTATAATTGTGTGCGATTTATTTTTAAATTGTGGATAAAATAAAACCAACAAAGTGTAACCAAAAAGTAAAATAAGTGTGATGAATACGTATGCACTAATAAGGGTAACGTCTAGCTCTGAGAAGTAACTTGTCGCCAAATGCTACGATTGAGCAGCTAACGTGAAATGAATAGAGGGTTTAGTATGGAAAAATAAGTAAGTAATAAATATTCAGTCTGAGCCAACATTTTTTATTTGGCCCAGAAAACTGGATGATTAAATATTACGTTGTTAAAACAACACGTACAGCAAGGGCTATAAAAATCACCGCGAGAACTTTATCAAGCCAAGGTGATGACTTAGTAAACGCAAATCGTTTTTTTGACAGTTCAGTGAGTGCTGCCACTATCAAATACCAACCAGTATCAATAACAAATACGGTCAAGCACATGATCATGCCCACTTTAAAAGTTAGGTTTGCAGGGTCTATAAACTGTGAAAATAAGGCTAAAAAGAACACCGCAAGTTTGGGATTCAAAAACGCAATAGCAAAACCATCTTGCAACGCTTGTTGAGCACTACCACTTTGCTGCGCAACTTGAAGCTCATCAGCACTGGGCTTTGCTAATAATATTTTAACACCTAAATATGCTAAATACGCCGCACCTAAGTAAACTAACACTTGATACACAGTGGGAAACTGTAACATCAATGCGCCAAGACCAAGCAAAGATGCCGCTGCATAAAAGCCAACACCTACTCCATGACTAATAGCCGCAAGCATGCCATTTTTCATACTGCCATGAATACTGTGCTTCAAAACCACAGCCAAACTTGGCCCAGGAGACATAGCCCCCATCATACAAATGGCCACTAGGCTTAACCACAAAGATAACGACATTTATAACTCATTATTTTCAATCAAAAGAACATAACCATAAACTTGGCCAAAAAAGCCCGTTACTGGGCTGATATTAATCAAGTTCCAGCCATCTTGATTTAATTGATAAATTTTTTCATTGAGGGCATCGATATTAATACCACCAAAAAAGCGCGTCTTTTTAAATTCTATTACTTTTTGCATGTTTATACCGCTTACAGCTGATACTCAAAATCATAAAAATGAGTTCCGTCTTCAATGCGAATACTCATTTTACCACTAAGCCCTTCAAGCTCATTACTACCAGAATCAGGTATGACATTTAAAATTAATGAATCTTGGCCTTTATCCATGGTGCCAAAGTGCTGCAATACAAAACTACCTTGCTTACCTGCAAGTGTGCCAACAACTTGCTCAATAGCAACATAGCCTGCACTGCCTTGGGTGGTAGTCATCGCGCTGAGCATTTCGCCAGTGCTGGTCGCGTCAAGCTCGCCTGTAAAGGTTTTATCTATCGACATTCGCCCCAAATTAACGCCATCAATACCTTTAGCGTAGCCTTCTATTGGGTTGAGTTTAACGCTAAATTCGCCCGTAATGTGTGTAGTAGCCATGATAATCCTTTATTGATTGTTGTTTGCGGTTATTGAAATATTTTTATTTGCAGCCATATCTATACCTTATCCATTAAAAAGAATCCAGCATGAGCAAATCCACGCATCAAGAAAAAGCGGCTTTTAGTAGCTTAATCCCTATTTTTGAATTTATTAAACCTTACAAATGGGTGGTTTTCTCTGCGCTTTTGGCGCTACTTATTACCGCAGGTGTTAACTTATCACTTGGCCAAGGGGTTAAATTTGTCATCGATCATGGCTTTATTGCGGGCTCCCAAGCGCAATTAAAACAAGCGGTGCTAGTACTAATAGGGCTGATCAGTTTATTAGCTGTTGGAACATTCAGCCGTTTTTATTTAATGTCGTGGATTGGCGAACGTGTTAGTAATGATATTCGTAAAGCAGTATTTGATCGCATCGTCACTCTGCACCCAAGTTACTTTGAAGAAAACCGCAGCGGCGAGCTCATGTCACGCCTAACCACCGATACCACCTTGTTACAATCCATTATAGGCTCATCGTTTTCAATGGCGCTGCGTAGCGCATTAATGCTTATTGGTGGCTTAGTGATGCTGCTAGTCACTAACTTAAAGCTCACCTTAGTGGTGGTTGCTTGTGTGCCGTTAGTATTAGTGCCGATGATGGTTTTTGGCAAAAAGGTACGTAAACTTGCCAGCTCTAGCCAAGATGCCATTGCCGACATTAGCACTTACGCTGGGGAGATAATTCAAAATATCAAAGTAGTGCAAAGCTATAGCCATGAACAACGCGAGCAACAGGCCTTTGCTCTTGAAACCGATAAAGCATTTAATGTGGCTAAAAGCCGTATTAAACAGCGCTCATTTTTAATTGCCGCAGTAATATTTTTAACCTTTAGCGCCATAAGCGTCATGCTTTGGGTTGGCGGCACTGACGTACTTGCAGGCACTATGACCGGAGGGGAACTCGGTGCCTTTGTGTTTTACGCTATTATGGTAGCAATGTCGGTGGCAACCGTAGCCGAAGTATATGGTGAGCTACAACGCGCCGCTGGCGCTGCTGCAAGGCTGCTAGAGCTGTTAGCGGTGAAAAGCGAGATTGTAAATCCTGCAACACCGCTTGATGATCAATTGCAATCACATAAAGAATCAGTAGCCATAGAGCTCAAAAATATTACCTTTAACTATCCGTCACGCCCTGATGTTAGCGCACTTAAAAATGTAACACTAACTATCGCACAAGGCCAAACAGTAGCAATTGTTGGCCCCTCTGGCGCAGGTAAAACCACTCTTTTTGAACTACTACAGCGCTTTTACGACCCCGCTCGCGGCGATATTAAGTTTCACGGTATTAATATTAAAGATTTATCACTCAATACCCTACGTAATTGTATGGGCATGGTGGCACAAAACCCGATTTTATTTAGCTCTGATGTGATGCACAACATTCGCTACGGCAATCCAGGTGCCACTGACGAGCAAGTTTATGCTGCTGCTAAGCATGCCCATGCTGATGAGTTTATACAACAGTTACCAAACGGCTATGAAAGCTTTTTGGGAGAGCAAGGCGTGCGTTTATCTGGCGGGCAAAAACAGCGGATTGTGCTCGCTCGCGCAATATTAAAAGACCCTGAAATACTATTGCTTGATGAAGCAACCAGTGCTCTTGATGCGCAAAGTGAGCATCATGTGCAAGCCGCGCTTGAGCATCTAATGCAAAACCGCACTACACTAATTATTGCCCATCGCTTGGCCACAGTAAAACATGCAGATGTAATCGTCGTGATGGAGCACGGTGAGATAATTGCCACAGGTACGCACCAGCAATTAATAGAGTCAAACCCACTATATAAACAATTATGTGAGCTACAGTTTAATAGAGATTGAAGAAAAGCGGTCAATAACCTCAATCACCAGCTAATAAACAAGTGATTGAGATAAATGCAAATAACTAGCCTTCGGTGTTTGGTACGATTTGAATTTCTACACGGCGGTTTTGCGCGCGGCCGTTAGCACTGTCATTACTGGCGATTGGCTGGGTTTCACCATAGCCGCGAGTACTGATACGCCCAGCTAGAATTTGTTGATTCACTAAGTAGCTTTTCACACTTTGTGCACGCTGCTCAGATAGTGTCATATTGTAGCTATCTTTACCTGTGCTATCGGTATGACCTTCAATGCTAAGGAAGGTTTTTTCATATTTGTTCATTACTTTAGCAATCGCATCTAAGGTATTATGAAAACCCGATGAAATATATGATTGGTCTGTCGCAAAGGTAATATTTGATGGCATAACTAAGCGTAAGTTGTCACCTTCACGGACTATTTCAACACCAGAACCGGCGAGTTCATCACGAAAAGCCTGTTCTTGTTTATCCATGTAATCACCAACAGCCGCACCGGCTAAGGCACCTATTGCAGCGCCAATAAAAATACGTTTGTCATCGTGGTCACCAGTTGCTTTACCCAGTACAGCACCTGTTGCAGCACCAATACCTGCTCCCATACCAGTATTGTTAGTTTCGCAACCGGTTAGTAATACACTTACAACTGCTACTGTTAATAATGGTTTAGTTAACGTCATGGTAACTCCTTGCCTCTAAATACTCATTTGCTAGTAAGTATGCAAAGCTGTCCATGAACAAACCATGAAGAATCAGTTAAAAGCCCAGCGACTCTCGATCTACGGCGGGTAATTTATAAGGTGCAACGAGTTTCGTTAATTCGCCGCTATCAGCCAACTTTTTTAGTTGCTCATCAATACGCTTAGCCAAATCAGTGCTATGAAACTGCTTGCTTAGAGCAAGGTAGCCATAAATGGTATCGCTGTGACGGTAATCCATTTTCACTAGTTTATTAGCCGGTTGATTTAAAACACTCATTGCATGATCCGTTGTGCTTTCAATGCCGACTACCAAATCCACTCGACCTTTTACTAGTAAATCAATAGCCGTCTTTTCGGTCAATACAGGAACTTTAATTAACTTATCATCCTCATTAAAGCGCTTAAAATATGCAGCTCCACGCATAATGGCTATTTTCTTTCCATATAAGTCATCGTAGTGCTTAATTTCTAACTTGCTTTCATGACGCGCATAAAATACAAACGACGAGGTGATCACCATATAAGGAGGCGTAACAAACTGCATCAATTTCTGGCGTTCAGGTGTAAGTATTAGCCCTC
The DNA here is from genome assembly GCF_030408095.1 of Pseudoalteromonas sp. APC 3893. Classification (NCBI taxonomy): domain Bacteria; kingdom Pseudomonadati; phylum Pseudomonadota; class Gammaproteobacteria; order Alteromonadales; family Pseudoalteromonadaceae; genus Pseudoalteromonas; species Pseudoalteromonas sp. APC 3893. The sequence goes on along the minus strand of NZ_JASDCD010000005.1, from coordinate 147,003 downwards.
CCATCGCGTTAACTTCGCCATTTTCAAGCATTCTGATACAACGAGAAAATGGGCAGCCTACTAATTCTAATTTAAAATCAAGTTGCTGCTGCATTAACTGAAAAATATCAACAATAGCGCCAGTAATTTCACCACTTTCTGATATTTGGCTATATGGTGGACCATGATCCACAGCTAATGAGACCTTAGTTATAGCAACGGCCGCATAAGAACTGTTGCTCACACAAAGCATAATGCCAATAAAAACGGAAACTATAAATCGCATATCTACTTTATTTTAGCTATCACCTACTCTTATTGTAGACAGGTACATAGATTAATAACCATAAAATTGTCACTAAAATTTGTAATAATGAAACATAAACATGCTATAGGAAAATAAATCCATTATGTTACTCGCTATTTTTAAACAGTTTTTTTTACTTGGTTGCATGAGCTTTGGCGGCCCTGCAGCACACCTTGGATATTTTAAACGCCACTTTGTCGATAACCTTAAGTGGTTAAACACCCAGCGCTATGCACAGTTAATTAGTTTAAGCCAAGCATTACCAGGGCCTGGCTCAAGTCAAGTAGGGTTTGCCATTGGTGTTGAGCGTGGTGGCTTATTAGGTGGAATCGCAGCTTTTATAGGCTTTACGCTGCCATCATTATTGATCATGATATTACTTGCTATCAGTGCTCACCAATTTGATGCAATTTACTTTGCTATTATCGCCGGATTAAAGTTATTTGCAGTGGTGATTGTCGCAGATGCAACACTTAGTATGGCAAAAAGTTTTTGCACCAGCTGGGTATTAAAAGCATTGGCCGCTTCAAGTACTTTGTTGCTCATTGTAATACCCAACCTTGCCGGTCAAATAGCGGTATTATTTATAGCTGCAAGTATTGGCGCTATTTGGCCAATGTTAAACTTAACTGATAACAATGAACCGCAATCAGTAACCAAGGCAGGCGTTAACTGGATTGCTTTGCTGCTATTTGCCTTACTGCTGATAATAAGCTTTCTGCCCATGACTGAAAGCGCCGCGTTATTTGCGCCATTTTATCAAGCTGGCGCGATGGTGTTTGGTGGTGGGCACGTTGTACTGCCAATACTTCAAGCTGGTTTACCCACACTCAATACCGAGCAATTTTTAACAGCCTATGCTAGCGCTCAAGCAGTGCCTGGGCCAATGTTTACGATAGCAAGTTATTTAGGGGCACAATTTGAGGGGATTCAGCCCGTAGTAGGCGCATTAATTGCCACGACATTAATTTTTTTACCAGGGCTATTACTGATGTTTGCTTTGCAGCGTAGTTGGTTGCAGTTAGCCCAACACCCTCGTTTTGCAAGCAGTATTGCTGCACTTAACGCTGCGGTTGTGGGCTTTCTTGCGGCGGCACTGTACTCACCAATTTGGACTTCAGCAGTTCACAATATTTGGCATGTAGCGCTGGTAATAGCCGCATTTGCATGGCTAAGGTTGGCCAAGCCACCCATATGGTGGCTATTAATTGGCTTTATTCTGATGGGTCTTGGGCAGTATCATTTGCCACTTTAACGGTGGGTTTAATTCCCGTAGAACCATTTATCGCAGGGCTAAACTGCCCTGTAACACTTTGATAAGGACGTAAATCAAACAGCGGTAATACCGCAAGTAGATGATCCATTATTTCAGCTTGTAAATGTTCGAATGATATCCATCGCTTGTCTTGACTAAAGCAGTAGAACTCAATGGGTAAACCATGATTTAGTGGCTGTAACTCACGCACCATTAAGGTTAATGAGGTATTTATTTTGTCATGTTGCTTTAAATAGCCTTCAGCATAACGACGAAACAAGCCTAAATTTGATACCGGATCAGGCAAACTATTCATTTTAATATAGTCTTTTAGGGCGATTGTTTGACCAATAGTTTTTGTAAGCTCATCATCAGCTAAGCGAATACTATTCATATCAATATTAAGGGAGCGTTTTATACGTCGACCGCCAGACTCCTGCATACCACGCCAATTTTTAAAAGAGCCAGCTACCAACATGTAAGTTGGAATAGTCGTAATTGTATTATCCCAATTACGTACTTTTACTGTGTTTAAGCCTAAGTCGATTACTTCACCGTCTGCGCCGTAATTATCAACTTGGATCCAATCTCCGTAGGTCACTAAACGATTTGCAGCTATTTGGATACTCGCGACAAAACCTAAAATGGTGTCTTTAAATACCAGTAAAGTAACCGCAGCAATAGCACCAAAACCAGACAAAATATAAGTAGGCGACTTTTCAAGTAAAATACTAACAATTAAGATTGCGCAGATTATGAAGGTGATCAGCTTAACAACTTGAATCAATCCTTGTATTGGCACTTCACGAGCAAATTCAAGTTGGTTATAAATTGCCCCAGCAATACTCACTATACTGCTAATGATAAAACCAACATGAATGATCAACAGGGTTTGACCTATGGTTTTAAATACTTCGGCGGCAAATTCACCAACAGGATAAACACTATCAAATGTAGCCAAAAAAAATACACAGCAAAGCATGCCTGCAAAGCGACGATTAAGCTTTGTAAGTAATGGCGAGAGGGAGCCTATTCGCTCAGGTGAGAGTTTAGTAACCACAGCTTGAATGCCTGGTAACATTAAGCGCCGAGTAAATAAATATACAACCAGTAATGTACATACTCCAATCGCAGTAGCTGCTAGCGAGCCGAAGAGTTCAGCATCCGGCATCCCCTCAAACCAAGGTGTAACCAGTTGTTGTAGGCGTGTAGGTGTTGTCACGGTAGTTCAATCTCCTTATCCGGTATAATTACAATTTCAGAGCTCTGCTCTTCGTAAGCAATTGCCAGTTCACTATCTTTGTTTAACCATAACTGATTAATCGATTTTTGGAAACGAGCCCTAAACTGACAATCTTGCTGGTAGTTACCTAATAACTCAGGGCTAACAGGCACTAAAGTAATATTAACGGTCACTTTATTTAAGCGCCCACTTAAAAAGCTACCACAAATATGATTACTCTGTGCTTGATATACCAGCGTGGTATTAAGAATGGCATCAAATTGCTCGCCTAGAACTTCAAGCGCAAATGCGACGCCACCGGCTTTAGGCTTTAATAAATGCTTGAATGGGCTTTGCTGTGTTTGGTGTTTCGCATTTGTAAAACGCGTGCCTTCAACAAAGTTAATTATAGTGGTTGGGTGACTGCGAAAATTACGGCAACTATGCTTAGTGCGTGCAACATCAAGGCCTTTTAGGGCAGGGTTTTTAGCAAGCTGCGCTTTACTAACACGCTTCATAAATGGCATACCCATAGCCCAAGCGCCCGAGCCAATAAGCGGCACATACTTAAGCTCATCTTTTAAAAAGAACTTGGGGGCCGGCAAAACATCGATGGCACTGAGCACTACAATATCGAGCCAGCTAAAATGATTCGATATCAGCAAGTACCAACCAAGTTTATTTACATCACCATTAATAACTGTTGTGATTTGCGCGTTGCTCAATTTTAACCCGAGCCGGTTACCACTACACCAACCTTGATAAGCACTATGTAATACGTTACTTACCCACACCATGGGCAATACTAGTTTTATTAAGCCCAGTACTAAAACAACACAGCCCCACAGTAAGGTATTACTAAAAAGTACAACCCCCACAATTAGGCCATTCAGCCATTTTGGAATAACACTATTTAGCATGTGCACTCACTATTAATGATCACTTAGCTTGTTGCTCAAGCTTTACTAATTGCTGCTCTTTCTCATGCCATAAACGGTTTAACTCTGATTGAAAGCCAACTCTAAACTCAGAATCCCCGGTGTAATCGCCTATTAACTCCTGGCTTACAGGTAACACTTCAACGTGCACGTTGATGTTTTTAACTCGGCCACTGGCAAAATCAACAAAAGTAGGTATGCCATCAGGGTAATGAATTGTTACATTCACCACTTTAGATATTTGCTCTCCCATCGCTTGCATTACAAAAGCAATACCGCCCGCTTTTGGTTTTAATAAATGCGGGAATGGGCTATTTTGGCGTGCATGTTTAGCTTGAGTAAAACGCGTGCCTTCAACAAAGTTAACAATACTCACTGGCATTTCTTTAAACTTTTCACAGGCTTTACGGGTTGTTTCTAAATCTTTACCACGCAGTTTAGGGTTCTTTTTAAGCTGGCTTTTGCTGGTACGGGTCATGAATGGAAAGTCTAAAGCCCACCAAGCTAAGCCAAGAATCGGCACGTAGATAAGCTCTTTCTTCAAAAAGAAATTCAAAAATGGAATTTTTCGATTTAATAAACGCTGTAAAACTAAAATGTCGACCCAGCTTTGATGATTAGCAATAATCAAATACCAGTCTTTGAGTTTAACTTGCTCAAGACCTGTTACATTTAGCTGATAAGGTGTAAATATATTTTGATTTAATGAGTTGCAGCTCACCCACATAGTGGCGCACTTTTTAGCCGCCCAACTCATCGCTTTTTGCAATGGTTTAATTGGCAGTAATTTAATTAAGCCAAAAAGAAAGATTGGTATAAACCAAATCACCGTATTTAAGGTGTAAAAGAAAATACTAAACACACAGCGAATCATCGACATTACTACTTAATTCCTTTCATCAAATTTAATCTTCAAAATACGTGTAACCAGCAAGTCCTGCATTTAGCTCTACTAAATACTGTGCTTTTTCGCTATCACTGATACTTAATTTTGCGACAGTTGATGCAAAGTTCTCGGCTAAAATTTCGCTATCATAGTCTACAAACTTTAATACATCCTTAACGCTATCACCCTTTATCGCATTTGTTAGTTGATAGCCTTGTTCGTTCAACTCAACATGCACCGAATCAGTGTCGCCAAATAAGTTATGTAAGTCACCTAAAATTTCTTGGTATGCACCCACCATAAACATAGCAACATGATATTGCTGCCCTGGAACATATTGCGGTATTGGCAAGCTTGTTTCAATTCCAGCACCTTCAACATACTCACGAATTTGCCCGTCTGAGTCACAAGTTATATCTTGAATAATCGCGCGTTGCGTTAAAGGTTTATCTAAATTCTCAATTGGCATTACTGGGAATAACTGCTGAATACCCCATACATCGGGTAACGACTGAAACAATGAAAAATTAACGAATAGCTTGTCGGCCAGTTTTTCATTTAAATCATCAAGTACTTCACGATGGGCTCTTGCACTGCTTAATGATGCTCGAACGCGATGCAATATGGTAAAGTAAAGTTGCTCTATTTTAGCCCATTCCAACATGCTAACTAAGCCGTGTACGTACTGATCATGCGCTTCACTAAATAAATGCATCGCATCGTGATAAATTTCAAGCGCCATACGCGGATTCAAACGCTGTAAACATTGCCACATTTCATCAAGCACTAATACACTGTTAGGTTCGGGTGAGCTTGGGTTCAAATGATTTGGTGCTTGCTCAACGTCAATAACATCGGTGATTAATACCGCATGATGTGCGGTAAGCGCTCTGCCTGATTCTGTAATAATGGCCGGATGTGGTAAATCATGTTGTTCACACACTTCAGCAAATGCATTCACTACATTTCGTGCATATTCATCCACCGTGTAGTTCATTGAACAGGCACTGCGTGAGCCAGAACCTTCATAATCAACACCGAGTCCACCACCCACATCAACGGTGTTTAATGGCACACCTAACTGGGTTAACTCGGCAAAATGGCGTGAACATTCGCGTAAAGCCCGATGAATATCACGAATATTGGCAATCTGAGAACCGATATGAAAGTGCACCATTTGCATTAAATGCAACTTATTATGTTGTTTAAGTACCTCAACCGCACTAAGCACCTGTCCTGCAGTTAAACCAAACTTGCCTTTTTCGCCGCCGGTATTTTGCCATTTACCCTTACCCACAGAATTTAAGCGAATACGAATGCCAATAGCCGGTTCAATGCCTAAATCATCTATTTCAGCTAGTAAGGTGGTCAGTTCTGATAGCTTTTCAACAACCACTTTAACCTTGTGGCCCATCGCTTGGCCAATACAGGCTAGGCGTAAGAATTCGCTATCTTTATAGCCATTACAAACAATAGTGATAGGTGATGTTGCCACTCCTAAAATAGCCATTAACTCTGGTTTTGAGCCAGCTTCAAGGCCCACTAACCCACTTGGATGAGCTAACAACTTACTCACGACTGAGCGCTGCTGGTTTACTTTTATTGGATAAACACAGGTGTATTGACCATGATAGTCACGTGCTTCGCGGGCTTTGCAAAAAGCACTGGTGAGTGTATCAACTCGGTTTTGCAAAATATCAGTAAAGCGCACTAACACCGGCAGTGTTAGACCTTGTTTTTTAAACTGCTCAGTTAGTTCCGTTAATGAAATAGCCGCTTTGCTTTGATCTCCATCAGGATAAGCCACCAGCTCGCCTTGGCTATTTATATCAAAGTAACCATCACTCCAATGAGCAACGTTATAGGTAGCGCGTGCAGTGTCTAAACCCCAAGTCATGGCAAATTCTTCTTTAGTTGGCAAATACGTGTTTAATCACGCATTTTAATACGTCATAACATCCTAAGCTAACAAAAATTAACCTTTAAGCCAAAGCTAGGATAAAATATTCGCTATACTGATAAAATTTCATTGAGCAAAACGCCAACCACTGGCAGAATTGCCCCTTTTTCATACTCAACTAAAAAGTGTAGCTAGCGACATGGCAAATTTAGATCAAAGCAAATGGTTTACCGAAATAAGCGAACGTGACGGCAGTGCGTTTTCTCTACGCATTAATAAAAAGTTAGACGAAAAACAGTCGCCTTTTCAAAAAGTCGAAATGTTCGAAACCACAGATTTTGGTAACTTAATGATTATTGATGGCTGCACTATGGTAAGTAGTCGCGAGAACTTCTTTTACCATGAAATGATCAGTCACCCAGCGCTATTAGCTCACCCGAACCCTAAGAATGTCGTGATCATCGGCGGTGGTGATTGCGGTACTTTACGCGAAGTACTCAAACACCCAAGTGTTGAGGCTGTAACACAAATTGATATTGATGAAGTCGTTACGCAAATGTCGCTAAAATACTTCCCGGAGTTATGTGAAGCAAATCAAGATCCGCGTGCAACGGTAATGTTTGATGACGGTATTAAATACATGCGCGAACTACCAAGTGATTCTATCGATGTAGTGATTGTTGATGGCACTGATCCGGTTGGCCCTGGAGAAGGCTTGTTCAACCATGCTTTTTATACTAGTTGTTTAAACGCCCTTCGCCCTGGCGGTATTATGGTGCAACAAAGTGAATCTCCACTGATGCACATGCCGCTCCTAGTCGAGATGCGTGATGCCATGACAGACGTAGGCTTTAAAGATTTGCAAACCCTGCCTTTTCCACAACCTATTTACCCAAGCGGTTTATGGTCTGTGACACTAGCACGTAAAGATGAAGCATTTGCAGGCTTTAGAGAAGATGCTGCTAGTAAGCTTGCTCAAGGTACTGAATACTATAACTGTGGTATTCACCACGGCGCATTAGCTACACCTAACTTTATGAAGCGTGTCTTTGATAAAAAATAAGGTGTTTTAAAAAGTAAGGGACTCCAAGAATCTCTTACTTTTTTCATGCGGGTCTAAAAGCGCCATTGGGCATTGAGACTAATTTGCTGCTGGGAAATTTTTTCTGCGATACCCATAGCGGCACGATTATCGGCTTGGCTATGTAATGCAGACCCTTCAATACCTAACTGCCATTGTGGTGAAAGCTGATAACGCCAAGTTGCTGTAATCCCTTCGCCATGGCTAGCATTTGGATCAAAGGCCCAATCGTCTTTATCTGTTACTTCAAAATAGTCATAACGAATAGATAGCCTATGAGATGCCATTTTATGGCTCAATAAAACAAAATGGCTATAAAAACGGTTATCTACACCTCGTGTATCTCCCATCGCCGTACTACCAGACATAACCTGAGTAATTAAACGTGTTTTAGCATTGAATTTATATAACCATGCAGCGCTTGAAAAACGTGTATCCCACGCGTATTGCCCAGTACTGTAGTTAACAGCCGCTGGGTCACCATTATTATCATAGTAATAGAATCGAAATTGCGACTTTTTTAAATAATCCCAATGCACACCGGCATAATAACCAAAGCGGCCATCAACCTCTTCAAACGGCAAAACTTGATTAGCTTGAAATTGCAGTTGAGGCGTATCAAGCGATGCAACAGCGGCAAATGCAACCCCCTCATTCAGTGTTGTTTGGCGGTCATGCATCGCAAACCCACGCCAAGCTAAAAGCGTACCTGCGGGGTCATTACCTTTAAATGTAGCGCCAACAAAGGCAAAGCTATGCTTACTATTAAAACTGCGACCAGGGCGTTTAATTGTTGCTTCTACGCCCAAAGTACGCACTTCCTCGCCAATCCATGAGTTTATCGCAGAGTTCGTGTAATTGTAGGGAGATATCCAGCCCATATCAGGGTTTTCTAGTGACAATAAAGGGTAAAAACCTCCAGCGCGAACATGCCATTTATATTTGCTGTTTGTTAGGGGTTTATACTGTAAATAGGCTTGGCTGAGCCCGAGCGTTGGTTCAGGATCTTGGTAGGCGTTAATCACCCCATGCGCAGACCAACCACTTGTTATATCGGCTCTAAAATCGATTAACCCTTGCGTAAGTACAATACCGTCGGTATCAGTATCGTAGCGATAAAGCCCTACACCACCTTCTTGCCAAGTAGCGTGGGAGTCACCTTTTATTGCACCTACTTGCAATAAACCTTTTACTTGCGCAGTGGCATTTGACACAACAGCCAGAAGAGCAAAACCGATTAAGACTCTAATATTCATCAAATTCATCTACACCAATTGCAATACGCGGAGTTACTTTTTGTTTTAATTGATAGTTGAAATCTGTATCGCTAACTGTAACGGTTTGCGACTCTGTTGAGCTAATATCGCCAAACCCTTCGTGCCATACAGTGAGTGTATATTCACCCGCAGGAACATCAAAAGAAAACTGACCTTGCTCGTTTGTTATGCCATAAAATGGGCTATCAACAACCACTATGTAACCAAGCATCCAATCATGGATATTACAGCCAAGCTCAACCACCCCTGTTTGATCAAAGGTGATCGGCGCTTGGGGTTGTTCACGATAAAGCTTTAATTCAAACGACTTACTTTTAGAAAACGAATAAACGTGATGCATGATCGAATCTAAATTAGGAAATTCGACCTTAGCATTTTGCTCAACCACCAGCACATGTGGAGTGAACTGGCGATCTTTTTGCGCCATGGTAAATGACTGGTTAGCTACAGCTGTATTCTCTAACGGTTTCAGTGGCGTTAACCACACCACTGCATGTTCTACAGCTTGCTGATTCAAATCAGATATTGCTACCGTGGCTGCATAGCTTTTAACAGCGCTCAACGCTAAAAGAAGAAAGGTAAGGAGTTTCATATTATCTATTCTAATTATTTTATATAACAGTATAGACCTATTTTATTGATACTTTATTACTTAATTTGAAAAATTTATTGCGTTGAATACGTATGTAGCCACCTCGTAAATGCTACCCCCTCGCTTTATGCTAACTAATCTGAACTCTGGATAATTAACCAGTTAGACATAAAGGACACACAATGCGATTACCTTTACTACTGCTAGCGCTTTTATCAAGCAGTGGCTTCGCTAAAGAAGCCACTGTTGAATCACCAAACAAAAAAATCAAAATAACCATTTCAGATCATAATACGGCACCTCATTATTCAATCAGCTTTAACAATAAAAATGTTATTGAAAACTCATCCCTAGGATTTGAGTTCAAACAGCAAGCAGCATTTGATGAAGGTTTCACAATCACTAACATTGCCAGTAAACAGGTAAATGAACAATGGCAGCAACCATGGGGTGAGCGACAAACGGTTTTTGATCAGCATAATGAAGTTGCAGTTACTTTTAGCAAACCAGCTCCTCATGGTGGGACCTACACCGTGCGTTTTAGAGCGTTTAATAGTGGTGTCGGGTTTCGCTACGAAATACCGAAACAAACTGGTTTTGAACAGATAGAGATAACCAAAGAGCTTACCGAATTTGCAATAACCAGCGCAGATAAAGCCACGGCATGGTGGATCCCAGCACGAGGTTGGAATCGCTACGAATATGTTTACAACACCACACCATTACAAGATGCAGCCCTTGTGCACACCCCTTTCACGTTTAAAAATACCGATGGTGTTCATATTAGTATTCATGAAGCTGCATTGGTTGATTATGCTGGTATGGTTCTCAATCAACGTCGCCCTGGTACCTTACAAGCTGATCTAACACCTTGGTCTGACGGCATCGCAGTTAAAAAACACGGCGCATTTAATACCCCATGGCGTACGGTACAAATTGGCGAGCAAGCCATTGATTTGATTAATTCAGATATAATTTTAAACCTAAATGAACCAAACAAATTAGGCGATGTATCTTGGGTCAAACCAGGTAAATATGTGGGTATTTGGTGGGGTATGCATATCAATGAAACCACCTGGGGCAGCGGTGAAAAACACGGCGCTACCACAGCAAACACTAAGTACTACATGGATTTTGCAGCTAAATACGGCTTTGATGGGGTACTCGTTGAAGGCTGGAATATTGGTTGGGACGGTGATTGGTTCTTCAATGGCGATGTATTTAGCTTTACCAAACCTTATGATGATTTTGATATCGCCGAACTGACTCGTTACGGTAAACAAAAAGGTGTGCAACTTATAGGCCATCACGAAACCTCTGGTAACGTTACAAACTACCGTAATCAAATGGAAGATGCTTACGCGCTGTATGAAAAATCCAACGTTAGCCAAGTAAAGACAGGCTACGTCGCAGATGGCGGTAACATCAAACGCATTGACGAAAATGGTATTGTTCGAAAAGAATGGCACGACGGTCAATTTATGGTTAACGAATACCTACACAGTATAAAGCTGGCCGCTAAACATAAACTCAGTATTAATACTCATGAGCCGATTAAAGACACCGGCCTGCGCCGAACCTATCCTAACTGGATAGCTCGTGAAGGTGCTCGAGGCCAAGAGTTTAATGCATGGGGCACGCCACCTAATCCACCAGAACATATTCCGATGCTTGTCTTCACTCGTATGTTAGCGGGCCCTATGGATTTTACCCCGGGCATATTTGATATGGGTTTTAATGGTTTAGGCGCTGATACTAACCGTCCGCAAACAACCCTAGCTAAGCAACTGGCTTTGTATGTAGTGATGTATAGTCCTATTCAAATGGCTGCTGACTTACCGCGTAATTACTTAGCAAAACCGGATGCGTTTAAATTTATTCAAGACGTGCCGACTGATTGGCAAAAAAGTATCGCATTGGCAGGTGAAGTTGGCGACTACGTAGTGTTTGCACGTAAAGAGCGTAAACGCGACAATTATTCAGGTAATGATTGGTATTTAGGCGCAGTCACCGATGAGCAAGCTCGCACAATAGATATTAAGCTCGACTTTTTAGAAGCAGGAACCGCATTCGAAGCACAAATTTATAGAGATGGTGACAACGCACAATGGGAAAACAACCCCTACGACATCAAGATTGAACAACGTATTGTGACAGCAAAAGATACATTATCGCTAAAGCTAGCGACAAGTGGTGGCACAGCCATTAGGTTTAAAGCGCTGTAAAAGTAGCCATATTTATATTATATATAGGTTAAAGCGCGATCTAAATCGCGCTTTTTATTTTATTGCTACCGAAGATATAAGCTGTGTAATCTATCGCTACAGGCAACTTAAGATGATACTGCGCTACGCTCATTAACAGCCTTGGCATATTGCTTACCTAAGTAAGACCACATATAAAGTCCCCAAAATAAACCTCCAATTGGGAATAAAATAAGTGAGAGCGGTAATACACCAAAAAAACCTACGTAACCGAAAAAACCTTGTAGTAGCGAAAATAAAACAGCTGTCGAAACTCCCCAACCTAGCACACCATATACAAAGATATAATGCCACTTACCTTTATCTATTAGCCGCTTTAACTTATTAATTTTATCATCTTCCATTTGTTTATAACTCCTATACAAATACCCGATTATCTCAGGCTACTAAACATAAGTTGAAATCTCTTATTTCAAAGGGAGAAAAACCTGTGCGCTAAGCCCTCCCTCAGGGCGGTTTACTAATTTTACTTTTCCGTCGTGCATATCAATAATTCGTTTAATAATAGCTAAACCAAGCCCACTGCCTTCACTGCCTCGGGCTGCATCACCTTGTTTAAAGGGCTCAAACACTGTTTCCAGCTCACTTTCTGGAATACCCGGGCCCTTATCATTAACCATTACAATGGCATACTTTTTATCTGGGCTTAACGCGGTTTCAACCTCTATATCGCCGTCAGAATAACGAATGGCATTCTCAATCATATTGGTTACTACGCGCTTAATTGCCACCATACTTAAAGGTACGCTATCGAGGTTTGGATTTTCAATAAAGCGAATATTACGTTGATACTTTTGTTCAGAATGCACCACTTCAGAGACAATCGCATTTAAATCTTCGAGTGCTAGCTCTTCACGTTTATGGTGGCGTAAATATTCAATAAATTGGTCGATAATGGCGTTCATGTCTTCGATATCGTAAATAATGCCTTCGCGAAGATATTCTTCTTCTGCCGACATCATTTCGGTCGCAAGGCGAATACGTGTAAGTGGTGTGCGTAAATCGTGTGACACACCAGCCATCAGTAACCGTCGGTCATTTTCAAGTGCAGCAATACCACGAGACATTTGATTGAATGCTCGTGTTACCTCTATGACTTCAGTGGAACCATGCTCTTCCAGTTTGGTAGAGAAATCCCCTACCCCAACTTTAACAGCCGCTTGCTGTAATGCTTTTAATGGCCGATTCAAATGCCGGGCAAACAGCCAACCACCTAGCACGCTTAAAAAGCCGATACTCGACAAATAGAAGGTTAGAAACTCTAAATTGTTATCTTTAAATCCTGTGAGGGGTACTTTTACCCAAAAACCCGGCGCTTGTGGGGCTTCAACCCAGTAAATCAACGGGCCTATTTGGCTAATACGCACACGGGCAGAACCATTTAATTGCTCCGACATACTGCGCGATAACATAGGATATTCACGTGTTTGGCCAAGCCCATGAGACATAGCTTGGCGTTGGGTCATTACTTCAATACCGGTAATTTCGAAAAACTTAGCAGATACTTCATCGCTAATTTCTACACCATCTTCCCAATCAATAAACACTGTTTTCACTTGTTTCGCGAGAATGAGATTTACTTGCTCAATGGTGGGCTTTACCACGTAAAGGCTAACAGTGATGTATGAAACAACTTGGTTGATCAGCAATAATGCTGCCACCAAAAACACTGTTTGGCCAAATGCACTTTTGGGAAACATACTCATAAACGGTTATTTTTCACCGTCAGGAACAAATACATAACCAAGGCCCCACACTGTCTGTATATAACGAGGGTTGGCAGCATCATCCTCAATCATACGACGCAGACGCGAAACTTGTACGTCGATGCTACGCTCTAGGGCACTGTAATCACGGCCACGAGCTAAATTCATTAACTTATCGCGACTAAGCGGTTCACGAGGGTGAGTCACTAACGACTTTAATACCGCAAATTCCCCACTGGTCAATGACATGGTTTTATCACCTTGGGTCATTTCTCGCGTAGCAAGATTCAACGAAAACTCGCCGAATGTGATCTCGTTTTCTTCTGCAGCGGGCGCACCTGGTACTTCTTTAGAGCGGCGGCGTAAAATAGCTTTAATACGCGCCAGTAATTCTCTGGGATTAAATGGTTTAGGGATATAATCATCTGCACCGAGCTCTAAGCCAATGATGCGGTCAACTTCATCACCTTTAGCGGTCAGCATAACAATGGGGATTTCGTTTTCTTTTTGGCGTAAGCGCTGGCAAATAGATAAGCCATCTTCACCTGGCAGCATTAAGTCGAGCACCATTAAATGAAAGTTTTCACGCTCTAATAACCGATCCATTTGTTCAGAGTTTGCAGCGCTGCGTACAATAAACCCTTGCTCAACCAAGTAACGCTCCAATAAGCTGCGTAATCGCATATCATCATCGACGACTAATACTTTTGTGGTTTCGTGTCCCATAACATTCATTCTTGTTGTTTTTGACTTGTTAATAGTTAATATAAATGAAAACTAGGCTAATAAAAAATGAATTGATTAATTAGATTGTTACACAACATTTCAAACATGCTAACTGGCGTAAAATCTACTCGACAAGATAAGTGGTTTTTTATACCTTGCCACTGCATTCAACAACAGAGTAAACAACAACAGTGAAAACGAATCTAATTACCCGCGAAGGGTATTTACAACTACAACAAGAGCACGACCACCTTTGGAATGTTAAGCGCCCCGAAGTTACTAAAATTGTTAGTTGGGCAGCCAGTTTAGGAGATCGCTCTGAGAATGCTGATTATCAGTACAATAAACGACTACTTAGACAAATAGACCGCCGCGTACGTTATTTACGTAAGCGCATGCCTGATTTACAAATCATTGATTATTCACCGCAACAAGCAGGTAAAGTATTTTTTGGGGCATGGGTAGAAGTCGAAAACGAACAAGGCGAAGTACTCAAGTTTAGAATTGTCGGCCCCGATGAAATCTATGATCGTAAAGATTATATCTCGATTGACTCTCCAATGGCGCGAGCACTACTTAAAAAGCAAGTAGATGACGAATTTTATGTCACAACCCCACAAGGGAAAAAAGAATGGTACGTCAATAGTATTGAGTACCCAGAAGCAAAGTAAACAAGCAAGTACTTAGCGAACTTTAAGCTAGAATAATTCAGATAAGGTTAATTATTGATTGTCTAAAGTGTATTAGTAGACTATAAATAGTGTTACTCAAGTAAAGCATTTTGCACTTGAGGTGGTAATTGGAAGGTCGTTTTATGTCAAACTTAATGCATCGCATAGTTAATAATGCCGTGTTATTTACACTCTTAATGAGTGTGAGTTTGACCGTATTTGCCCATGACTTTGATTATTCAACTGAGCTTTCTACCCCAACCGCCCATTATATTGCTTGTGATATTCCCGACCAAGCTAGCCTTGATGTTGACATAGATACTCATGCCAACACACTTTACTTTGGGGCGCTTCAACCACTCCCTGAAGCCACAATTTCACATTATGTGATACCACAATTAGCTTCACTTTTTAATCGTGCTTCGGTACGAGGGCCACCTGCTTACTTTATTTAATTGATTGCTTTAAAAAATATTAAATTTAATAAAAATGGTGACTACTATGGCTAATTTTAAAGAATTACGTACTCAAGATGTATCAAAAGGCGTGTTATCTCATGTGTATAGTGACACTCAGCCGCTAATTGATCTAACTTCTCCGGCTTTAAAAATGGTAAATAACTTTACCGAAAAAGATCCACTGCGCGCTCATTACGACATCAGTATCATAGAGGCTCTACAAAAAACCAGCAGCCAGCATACTGACTTCATTTTAGTAATTGACGATAGCGAAAAGCTTATTGGTATTGTATCAAGTGCAGATTTGCAAAGTTCAAAAATCATGGTGTTAGCACAACGTTTAAATGTAAACCGTGCTGATATTAGTTTACGCCATGTAATGACTCCGCTAACGCAATTAACTGGCGTCAGTATGCAAAGCTTAAGCTATGCCTGTATTGGTGATGCCTTACAAACCATGGAGCATCATGGCACGATGTTTTTGTTAGTCACGACCGCTGATAACGAAATATGCGGTTTATTATCAGCACGTGAAATTACTAAAACATTGCAAATTCCACTACATATTAGCCCAATTGCACACACGTTTAGTGAAGTATTGGAGCATGTTGAGCACCCACATTAATACCTCTTTTCCCGCGTTGTGTCAGTGATTTTAACAAGGCCTTAAAAGCTCAGCTTTTAAGGCCTTTCCATTGCTTAGTACTGTGATATTATTCAGTTAGTCTTACTGTGCCAGTAAAGTAATACTGGCTTTATTTTTCGTTTGAAAAGGTTTATGCA
Organism: Pseudoalteromonas sp. APC 3893; assembly: GCF_030408095.1. Lineage (NCBI taxonomy): Bacteria > Pseudomonadati > Pseudomonadota > Gammaproteobacteria > Alteromonadales > Pseudoalteromonadaceae > Pseudoalteromonas > Pseudoalteromonas sp. APC 3893. The sequence goes on along the minus strand of NZ_JASDCD010000005.1, from coordinate 130,958 downwards.
TGAGCACACTCTCTGCACGTTTAGCCACTGAGCTAAATGCTCAACAGCAACAAGTTGTTGCTGCAACTAAATTACTTGATGAAGGGGCGACTGTTCCCTTTATTGCTCGCTACCGTAAAGAAGTTACCGGTGGTTTAGATGACACCCAATTACGCTTATTAGAGCAGCGCTTATCTTACTTACGTGAATTAGAAGAACGTAGAACATTTATTTTAGCCACGATAAAAGCGCAAGATAAACTCACCACAGCGCTTGAAGCAGATATAAATAATGCAGCGAGCAAAACAGAGCTTGAAGACTTATATCTTCCTTATAAAGCAAAACGTCGTACCAAAGGGCAAATAGCGATTGAGGCAGGCATCGAGCCACTAGCTGATGCGCTGTTTAAAGACCCAACCCTTGACCCTGAGCAGCAAGCTAGCCAGTTTATAAACAGTGATGCTGGCTTTGCCGATAATAAAGCGGTGCTTGATGGGGCTAAGTTTATTCTGATGGAACGCTTTGCCGAAGACGCTAAATTATTAGCTAAATTCCGCAGTCATATCAGCCAACATGGTCAAATAGAAGCTAGCATTATAAAAGGCCAAGAACAAGCGGGTGCAAAGTATCGTGATTACTTTGAACATCAAGAACCACTGAAAAAAATACCGTCTCACCGTGCATTAGCTATGCTACGTGCTCGCAATGAAGGTATTTTACAATTAAGTATTAACCCTGAGCCAAACGCTGAAGATCCATCTATTGTTTGCGCCATTATGATTGCCGATCATTACCGCCTTGATATAAAAAACCAAGCTGCCAGTGCATGGTTAATGACCGTGGTACAATGGGCGTGGAAAATAAAACTTGGCCTACACTTAGAAAACGAATTTTTAGCCGCCATGCGCGAAAAGGCCGAAACCGGTGCTATCGATGTATTTGCTAAAAACTTAAAAGATTTATTAATGGCCGCACCTGCTGGCGCACGTACCACACTTGGGCTTGATCCAGGCCTGCGTACCGGCTGTAAAATTGCCGTAGTTGATAGCACAGGTAAGTTATTAGCAACACAAACAATATTCCCACATGCGCCACAAAATCATTGGGATAAATCATTACGCACCCTTGAGCAGCTATGCCGTCAACATAAAGTTGAACTCATTGCCATTGGTAACGGCACCGCATCGCGTGAGTCAGATAAACTAGTCGCTGAACTCATCAAAGCAAACACTGAGCTTAAACTCAATAAAATCATGGTCAGCGAGGCAGGGGCATCGGTTTATTCAGCCTCTGAATTTGCCGCCAATGAATTTCCGGACTTAGACGTATCACTACGTGGAGCTGTGTCTATTGCCCGTCGCCTACAAGACCCACTTGCAGAGCTGGTTAAAATTGAGCCTAAATCAATTGGTGTAGGTCAATATCAACACGATGTGTCGCAAAGTCAGTTGGGCCAAACCCTAACTGCCGTTGTTGAAGATTGTGTAAACACCGTTGGCGTTGATTTAAATATGGCCTCAGTACCGCTGTTAACCCGTGTATCAGGGTTAAATAAAACCTTAGCGCAAAACATTGTTAACTATCGCGATGCTAATGGCTCTTTTGCTAAACGCTCAGAGCTTAAAAAAGTAGAACGCCTAGGGCCAAAAGCGTTTGAACAAGCGGCTGGTTTCTTGAAAATAAGTAACGGTAAAGATCCGCTCGATAACTCATCTGTTCACCCTGAAGCCTACCCTGTTGTGAAGCGTATTTGTGAGCAAAATAGCTTAGACGTAAACAGCCTTATCGGTAATTCAGAGTTATTAAATAAGCTTGCTGCAAACGACTACATTGATGACAAGTTTGGTCTACCGACTGTAACCGATATTATTAGCGAGCTTGACAAGCCGGGTCGCGACCCGCGCCCTGAGTTTAAAACAGCTGAATTTAAAGCCGGAGTTGAAAAAATCTCTGACTTAAAACCCGGTATGATTTTAGAAGGTGTAGTGTCGAACGTTGCAAACTTTGGTGCCTTTGTTGATGTTGGTGTACATCAAGATGGCCTAGTGCATATTTCAGCGATCACGAACAAGTTTATTTCTGATCCACGCGAAGTTGTTAAGGCTGGTGATATTGTTAAAGTAAAAGTCGTTGAAGTAGATGCTGCGCGAAAACGTATTAGCTTTACCATGCGCTTAGACGATGACATTGACACTAGTAATAAGCCGGCACCTGCAGCTAAGCAAAAACCGCAAAATAATGCTCGTGGCAATAATCACCAGCCTCGTGCTGCTAAGCCAAAACGCGACACCGGTAATGCTATGATGGGTAATGCCTTTGCAGACGCCTTCGCCAATGCAAAAGTGAAAAAATAACGCGTAAACAACAACGCCACAAACTCGTTTGTGGCGTTGTTGTTCACAATTAAAAACTAGAAGTAATAACGTAAAGTCGCCGCGATGTCAGCATACTCATCAACATAACGATAAGATGCACCTAAAATTGCTTTTTCAGTCAGAGCAAAGTTAAAGCCCGCTTGAAGTACTAGGTTATTTTCGCTTTCGTCATCGTGCAAGCGCTCGTAACCAATACCTGCATTTATTTCGAATTGTTCGGTTAATAAGTGTCTTAATTTTACATTAGCAGACAGAATATCCGCACTGTTTGACTCTGAATCACCATCAGAATATGAATCAAATACTGCCCCGTTAAACCTTTCTTCAAATAAATAAGTATTGTCCGATTCGAACTTCAGTCTGCCCAACTTAATGCTGTAATCTAAATTGGTCACTGCTGATAACTGCTGGATATACCCTAGACCAAGCTCTAAGCGAGTAATTTCAATGTCTAAACCTGATTCTGTATACAAGGTTGAAGTGCCAACATAATCACCATTTTGATAAAGATCGCGATAATCCATCGATTCGCTCTCAAAAAGATCATCTGATGTACTGGCGTATAAACCTGTTAGGTACCAATTATCACTCACTTGCTTGCTAAGCTTTACAACATAACCATCAAAGCTAAGCTCATCAATATCATCTACGTCCATTTTAGCGTAGCCCGCTTCAACATAATCATAGCTTAAAAGTGATGTTTCATTTGCTGCGGCGGTGATTGAGAAAAGTGATAAAGCCCCTGCTAATACTGCATATTTCATTTAATTGTCTTCCTTAATAAAAATCGCAGGAAAAGTAACAATTAGAAATGTTCTTAACAACATAAAAAGCAGTATAGTGTAAACAAACGTGAAATTATTTTAATTGAGAGTCTTATTTAATAGGCAATAGAAATTTACGGCTTAAACTAAATGGTGGCCGAAAACCCTGCTTGTCCATAAGGAGATGTAGCGGCTTGGTAGAATTGAGCTATACGCCCTGCTCGTGCGTCAACATCGGCGTCACGCTTAGCTGTAGCAGTTTCAGAATTTGGAATAGATGAGGCTTGCTCATTGTCATTATTTACTTTAAAAGTTGCGCCGCTGCCTTTTGCGCTTTCATCGTCACTTTCAGGTGCCGTTAACTCTGCTTGCGCTGCTGCAAGTTTTTGTGTGGCATCTGCTGCGATAGCTCTATCTGCACCAGAGGGTTCAGCTGGAGCAAGCGCAGCAGCACGTACGGTTTGCATTTTTTCAATTGTAGCTTGTGGGTCCCCTTCTATTTCGGCAACATCTATTTGAACCTCGCCACCCACCGCATAGTTTTGCCCATCAGGCCCGCGCTGGTATTCGTAGCTAGGGGAGCCTGCGTACTGACCACCTACAGATGCATGAGCTTGCTCGTGAACGCGTACTTCAGTGTCCCGTGCTTTTAGCTCTGTTATTTGTGCTGCATCTAACTCTTCTTGCTCGGCTGTCTGTTGCTCTTTTTTAGCTTCTTTTTGTTGCTCTTCACTTTGTTGCTCAGGGTTTTGCTCCCCCTGCTCACGCTCTTGAACAACTGTTTCGTCAGCAACTTTACCTTTAGAATCGTAAGTAACGCTTTCATGTGTAGCTGGTTGTTTGGCCTTGTCATTATCACCAAGCGCTTTATTTTCAGCATTGCTTGGTTTTGTGGCCGCAGGAGGGGGGATTACTTCACGTAGCTGGTTGTCACGCCGAGCAGTTTCCGTATAAACATTTGCGGTGTTTATATTTACATTTGGAAATGGCGTGACGATATTCATGCTTAATTAAACTCGCACATCAATTAAAGTACCTAGTACTTCGTCAGCTGTTTGGATAGATTGCGTATTCGCTTTAGCGTTAAACTCTTCAACTTTTAAGTTGACCAAAGCCTCATCGATTCGAGCAGGTTGTGATACTGGCGCAGTCACGGCCTCTTCAGGGCGGGCAGCTTGTAATTGACGTTGCTGTGCGAGTTGCGCATCATCTTGCTGATCAATACTGGCACGATTTATCTCCGCGCTTGCCTTTTCAATACCTTGGCTAGCACGGTTAAACCCTTCTACTCCATTGTTAAATACAGATCCGATCGGCATATTACACCTCCACCAATATTAAATTACTTTAATTATCGCTCATAAAACAAACAAAATAAAGTATAAACCCCTTATATTTACTGGCTTCAGACTGCTACATTTTAAAGCATTGATTTAATAGCAGATAAGAACTCTTCTTTATGAGAGATAAAGGGTGCGTGAGATGATTTATCAATAACCTCGTATTCAAATGTATCATTTAACGCTTTTATTTTATTAATCGCTCGATAAGGGACTAGAGCATCTAGGCGACCAAATACACCGAATATTGGCACGTTACATGTAGCTAGAAGGTCACGTAAATCTTGTTGCTGTAAAATCTCAAGCCCTGCTGTCAGTGCCTCGTTTTTAGGCGCGGGAAACTCATTTAATAATTGTTTTAATTGCTTAATATCATCCCGTGCACTTGTGCTGCCCATCGCTTGGATTGCTAAAAAGCGTTCTATTGTTTTCTCGCGGTGTGTGACTAATTGCTCTTTAAATGCATTAAGCACATCGGGTTTTATACCCGGCCAATCAGCTTGTTCAGCAAAAAATGGGGTTGATGCCACCAGGATAACTTTAGCGACTTTTTCTGGCCAATGCTTAGCAATATACAGTGCAAATAAACCACCCAACGACCAACCCATTAGAGTTGATTGAGGCTGTAATTGTTTACTTAGCTGCTTTGCAGCATCATGCAAATTATAAGGTTGAGGACATTGCTGGGTATTGCCATAACCAGGCAGGTCTAAACACTTTACAGTACCGCTATGTAGGAACTCTAATTCAGGTAAAATCACCTGCCACACGCCTTGATTCATACCCCAGCCATGTAACAGCACTAACTCATTTTGCATTTTTACCAACCCTCATCCAAACTTAGCGCTAATAATAGCGTTTAAGGGAATGAATGCAATGACTAGCTTAAGTAAACGTACCAGTGCGGTTTTTGATTGGTTTTTCCCATCATTTTGCACGCAATGTCAAACCCCAATAAAAGCAAGCCAAGGTATTTGTGACTGTTGCCTCAACGATTTACCTTTATTGGATTTAACAGCACAAGCTAACTTGCTTTATCGTCCCGATATTGCTGAGTTTTTCCCAGATTGCCAATTTGACCACCTCATTGCATGTGCCTGGTATAGAGCGCCTTTTGATCACTGGCTTAGCCAACTTAAATTTAGCAATCAAATTTTTTATAAAAAAGCGCTGCAACAGGTTATAAAGCAACAACTAGAAAGCAGCAAAGCATGTTGTGAACAATGGCCTGAACTGTTCATTATTTTGCCTTTGCACAACGAGCGATTTTTACAACGTGGCTACAACCAGGTAGCCCAAACTTGGGGCGCATGCATACCTGCAAATACTCTAACCTTAAGTTGCTTAAAAAGAGATAAAAAAACCAAAGCACAGTCAACTCTTAGCAAAGCTAAAAGAGTTAAAAACGTGCAAGGAGCATTTGTATGTCATGAGGACTTAAGTGGAAGAACAGTTGCTATTGTTGATGATGTAATGACTACTGGTGCAACACTCAATGCTGCAACAGTAGCTTTAAAAGAAGCTGGCGCTGAACAGGTATGGGCTTTTGTTACCTGTTTAACGCCGTTAGGACGATAATTTTATTCGCTATTTGCTCTAAAAGTATGACCAAAAAATAACGCATTACTTAACAAACGACTAGTACCGTACCAGTAACCTCTAAATACAGGATTGTCTGTCATCCCAATTACATTACCGCGTCCATAAGAGTGAGCAACTAGCCCTGCAGCGCCCGCTACTTGTTCGACGTTCACATCATCTGTAAATCCTGCTAATAACGGCTTTTGGGTATATTGCAGTACATTCACAAATGGGGCTGATGAAGTCTCTAATAACCAAGTGCTGTTTTTAAACACGGGTAGTGTATTGCGCTCTAACGAATAAGTAAGTGGGTGCGTTAAGTCAACACTCGTATTAAAAATTGCCCCAGCAATACGTTGTCTACCTGCTAGGTGGTCTTTATCACCATAGTTTAAGCCACCAGTATTAAAAGCACTTGCTACATCTTGGCGTGATAAATAACCTGTTTTTAATAGTTGTTGGTCAACTAAAAACTTAGCGCCACCTTTATGTCCCCAAATAACCCCGCCTTTGCGGACCCATGTTTTAATAGCAATTTTATCAGCATCACTCAAGCTGTTGTAGTTACCATGTGTCAGTACGATATGACTGTAGTCACTAAGCTCTAATCGCCCTAAGCGCTGCATTTCAACAATTGTAGGCGCAACACCGACAAAGCGGTCAAGGTAATACCACACTTCACCCACTTCGTATTGGCTAGTACCTTGTCCACCAACCAATAGCACTTTGGGTGCTTTAACAACCGCGAGTGAGCGCGAGCCTAAATCGGCACCTTTTGCAGTTAAACCCGAAGTAATTGGTGTTATTTCAATGCCAAATTCGCTTTGTGCTGCGTTTAATAATTCAACCCAATTCTCTTGTTCTTGAATACCCGCAGGAACGATAATGCTACCAGCTGCAAAATCGACACTCTTTGCTACTGATTTGGCCGAGAGCGGACTCAGCGCAACTCGTGCTTTAACGCCTTGGCTAAGCAGTTTATTCAGCATTTTTGGTGCTAAATAATTATCCCATTTAAAACCAAATGCATACTGATTTGATAACGCTGTAAAGCCAGGCTTTTCAGTTCGTTGCCATGGCTTATCGCTAACATCAAGTCCCCAACCACTTTTTACTGAGGCAAACTCAAGGTTAAAAGCATGCGCTAGCGTCCAGCCTGATACGTCGTAAAAAGTATTATCTACAAAGCGTTTTTGCTCACTAAACACCGCTTTTACCAAACGAAATTGTGGTTGCGCTAATGGCACAAAGTAGCTGCCCTCAGAAAAACGCTTGCCGTCAGCTTTTAGTTCTTTGTTTAATGGGTAAGCCTCTATTTGATGCTGTTTTAGTAAATCTAAAAATAACCCTAAACGAGCCGGATCGTTACCTGCTTGTACCACATAACCTTTAAAATCTTCTTCGTTTGCAAGCTCCACTGCTTGGTTATAAAATTTTGCCTGATAATCAAGTAAGGCTTGGCGATTGTCTATTGCAGCTTGAAACGTAGACATGCTGGTCAAGAGCTGGTTTTTAATTGTGAAAGGGAAAGTTAAAGTGCCATTTTGGGTTTCTTGCACATGACCACGCGAGCTTGCTTGCTCAAATAAGATACCCACGCCACCATTTACGTCTGGATAGGTAGAGCCTTTACCATAATAGAAATCATCAAAACTTTCTTCAGTGAAATACAATGCATTGTTTTCATCTAAGGTTTTTGCATGGTAGTTAGCAATTGCTTTAGTCAGACTGACGTTTTCATCAGGAGTTATAGGGTGCTTACGTGTTGGAATACCCGGTTGGAAAAAATAAGTGCTATTTGGCCCCATCTCGTGGAAGTCAGTTAAAACATTAGGCTTCCAATGGTGGAATTTAGCAATACGAGCACGCGATTCCGGGTGCTGTAACAACAACCAGTCACGGTTTAAATCAAACCAATAATGGTTTGTGCGGCTACTTGGCCAACTTTCAACATGCTCACGAGTTTGTGGGTCAGATGATAAGCTCATACCACGGTTACTATTGGCCCAATTAGCAAAACGCGCTAGACCATCCGGATTCAATGATGGATCAAGTAAGATGACGGTATTGTTTAATAACGTTTCAACTTCTCTTCCTTGCGCCGCAGCTAAGTAGTAGGCAACTAACAGCGCTGTGTTACTGCCTGATGATTCATTACCATGAACACTATAACCCATCCATACAACTGCTGGTTGGTCTGCTTTTTTAGCGTTTTTATCTGCCAGACGCGCTAAGTGAGCTTGACGTGTTTGCTCAACATTCGCTAACTTATCAGCGGCAGTAATTGTTAGCATCACAAGCGGGCGCTGTTCATGTGTACGCCCAATCACTTCAAAGTTTATACGATCGCTTTTTTCTGCCAATATTTCCATATAACGAACTAGCTGGTCGTGACGCACATGCCACTCGCCCACTTCATACCCTAATACTTCCTCTGGAGTAGGGATTGCTGGGTTAAATTTTACGTCGTCTTCAAAATAATACGACAGTGGCTGAGCTAAACTCGAAAAGCTCAAAAATAGTGTAAAGATTGTTATTATCAAACGCATATAAAACACTCATAAAATGATCAATGTTTGCACGCTAACATTGCTTAAATTAGATGCCAACTTTTTACGCTCAACACTGGCGACAACGCGATGAGCGGAGTATGATACTCAGTATCCGAGTAATTTAGTCAAGTATAGTTGTTTTATGATTTCTATTTCCGAAACCGCACAATCACATTTTGCAAAATTATTAGCTGACCAAGCTGAAAAAACAAATATCCGTGTATTTGTTGTTAACCCTGGCACATCACAAGCGGAATGTGGTGTTTCTTACTGCCCTGAAGATGCAGTAGAAGAAAGCGATATTCGCCTTCCTTTTAATGGTTTTGATGCCGTAGTTGACGTTGAAAGTGCACCATTTTTAGAAGAAGCAGAAATTGATTTTGTTACTGATAAAATGGGCACCCAGTTAACACTTAAAGCACCTAATGCTAAAGCCCGTAAGATTGGTGATGATGCCAGTCTTAACGAACGCATTCAGCATATGTTAGAAACCGAAGTAAACCCGCAGCTGGCTAACCATGGTGGCCAAGTAAGCCTCGTTGAAGTAACAGCCGAAGGCATTGCTGTACTTCAGTTTGGTGGTGGTTGTAATGGTTGCTCTATGATCGATGTCACGCTAAAAGAAGGCATTGAAAAAGAGATGATTGCTAAGTTTGATGAAATTTCAGGGGTTGCAGATATTACTGATCACCAAGCTGGCGATCACTCTTACTATTAATAGTACGCAGTCATGATAAAGCCGCTTATATACCGCTTAGGCTCTAACCCTAAACTAAGCTTAAAGCGCTTTTTACACGGCCTAGCACTGTTTGTGCTGGCCGTGGTATTTATAGCAGTTGGTTATTACAGCCACTATAGTCTGCAAGTTATCGGTTTAGTTATTCTCGTTGTGGCACTTAGTCTTGCAGCTTGGGGTTATTTAGGTATTTTTGCCAACCGCTTCTCACAAGTTTTAAATAAAACCACGCCAGAACAAGATGACCCGGATCTTTGGAAGTAGTCTTACTTTTCAAACTTTCATTGTCTTCTAAATCAGTTCTAAAATTGTAAATACAGCTTTTTCAGCAGCAATGTAACCAGTGCATATTCATTTGTGATCATGCAGTTGCGATTGTTTCTTTCAACCCAAGCTAATGCCGCTTGCGCAAACTCACAATTGTCAGCCATTGACTGTTGCACTGCTTGAACGAGTTTCACAACTTGTAAAAAAGATGGCTTATATTCTGTTAGCCTAAGGCTTAAAAGGTAATTTTGAACTGGGCACATAATGTTGTTAATTCGACAAAAAACACATCATAAAAGCTAAAGTTAGATTGAGGTAAAGGGATTTTTAAGCTGAAAATTTATTGAGGTGCATTTTGTGGTGTGATTTTTTATATCTCTGAGTATTCATGGTGCTCTTTTTTCATGCTATATACTACTCTTACGTATTCTTGGCGTTCTTTTCTCCTCGGGTTTCGCAATACTCAACCCAAGCTACGGGGCTCAAATTCACTGCGACCAACTGATGGCTGAAAGCTTACCGCTTACAGCCCCAAAAACAAAAAGCCCCGGCTAATGCCAGGGCTTTTTAGTAAAGTAAACTTAATTAAAAATTAAGCTTTCTTTGGACGCTCAACAACGTCTACTAAAGTCCAAGATTTATTCTTAGAAATAGGAGCACACTCGCGGATAGTAACTACGTCACCAGCCTGAGCTGTATTGCTTTCGTCATGTACGTGTAACTTAGTCGTACGTTTGATGAATTTCCCATAGATTGGGTGCTTCACGTAACGTGCGATAGCAACAGTGAAAGATTTTTCCATCTTGTCGCTGATTACACGGCCTTGAAGAGTACGGATTTTATCGCTCATTATTGACCTGCCTTCTGGTTAATAATTGTTTTTACACGCGCGATATCGCGACGTACTGTTCTTAGCGTGTGAGTTTGAGCTAACTGACCAGTACTTGCTTGCATGCGCAGGTTAAACTGCTCACGAAGAAGTCCTAGAAGTTCAGCATTAAGCTCTTCTACGCTTTTGTCTTTTAGTTCGCTAGCTTTCATTACATCACCGTCCGAGTTACGAAAGTTGTTTTGAATGGTAATTTACGTGCAGCAAGGTTGAACGCTTCACGAGCAAGCTCTTCAGAAACACCTTCCATTTCGTAAAGTACTTTACCAGGCTGAATTTCAGCAACCCAATATTCAACAGAACCTTTACCTTTACCCATACGAACTTCAAGCGGTTTGTTTGTAATTGGCTTGTCTGGGAATACACGGATCCAGATTTTACCTTGACGCTTGACGTGACGTGTCATAGCTCGACGAGCTGCTTCGATTTGACGAGCAGTCATGCGGCCACGACCAGTAGCTTTCAAACCGAAAGTACCGAAGCTTACTTTGTTACCGTTTTGCGCAAGACCACGGTTGCGGCCTTTGTGCGTTTTACGGAATTTTGTACGTTTTGGCTGTAACATTACTCGCTACCTCTACTTAGCACTTTTTTTGGCTTTCTTTGGTGCGCGTTTAGCTGGCTTCTCTTGCTCTTGTACTAGTGGTAAACCACCAATAACTTCGCCTTTGAAAATCCAAACTTTAACACCAATGATACCATAAGTGGTTAAGGCTTCAGAAGTTGCGTAGTCGATATCAGCACGAAGAGTATGTAGAGGTACACGACCTTCACGATACCATTCTGAACGTGCGATTTCTGCGCCGCCAAGACGACCGCTAACTTCAACTTTGATCCCTTTAGAACCGATACGCATTGCATTTTGTACCGAACGCTTCATAGCGCGACGGAACATAACACGACGCTCTAGTTGAGAGGCAATGCCGTCTGCTACTAGTTGTGCATCTAATTCTGGTTTACGTACTTCAGAAATATTAATCTGAGCAGGTACACCTGCGATCTTAGTTACCGCTTGACGTAGCTTTTCAACGTCTTCGCCTTTTTTACCGATAACAACACCCGGACGAGCCGTATGGATTGTTACGCGGATCGATTTTGCTGGACGCTCAATAACGATTTTAGACACAGAAGCCGCTTTTAATTCCTTTGTAAGGAAAGTACGTACTTTGTGATCGCCAAAAAGCTGATCAGAGAAATCTTTAGAACTCGCGTACCAGGTAGAAACCCAAGGTTTAGATATACCTAGGCGAATACCAGTAGGATGAACTTTTTGTCCCATTACTTATACTCCTAGCTATCTGAAACCACAACAGTGATGTGGCTTGTACGCTTAAGGATGCGGTCTGCGCGTCCTTTAGCACGTGGCATAATACGCTTCATTGTAGGACCATCGTCCACAAAAATCGTGCTTACGCGAAGCTCATCAATGTCAGCACCTTCGTTATGCTCTGCGTTAGCAATAGCAGACTCAAGTACTTTTTTAACTAATACAGCCGCTTTTTTCGGGCTGTACGCCAGGATTTCTAGAGCGCGATCGACAGGTAGTCCGCGGATCTGATCTGCAACTAGACGAGCTTTTTGCGCCGAACCAGAGGCGAATTTATGTTTAGCTAATGCTTGCATTTATCATTCCCCTCTTAGCGTTTCTTCGCTTTCTTATCCGCAGCATGGCCACGGTAAGTGCGAGTTGGTGCAAATTCACCTAGTTTGTGACCGATCATTTCGTCAGAAACGAAAACTGGTACATGCTGGCGACCATTATGGACAGCAATGGTCAATCCGATCATGTTAGGTATGATCATTGAACGACGGCTCCAAGTTTTAATTGGCTTCTTTTCACCGCTTTCCAAAGCTTTCTCTACCTTCTTCAGCAAGTGTAGGTCTATAAAAGGACCCTTCTTGAGAGAGCGTGGCATGGCTATTCCTCAATATTACTTAGTACGACGACGTACTATAAATTTATCCGTACGCTTGTTCTTACGCGTCTTAGCACCTTTAGTAGGCTTACCCCATGGAGACACAGGATGACGACCACCAGATGTACGACCTTCACCACCACCGTGTGGGTGATCAACCGGGTTCATGGCAACACCACGAACTGTCGGACGAATACCACGCCAGCGATTTGCACCTGCTTTACCAAGTGAACGAAGCATATGCTCAGCATTGCCTACTTCACCTAGCGTTGCACGACAATCAGATTGTACTTTACGTACTTCGCCAGAACGAAGACGTAATGTTACGTATTGACCATCACGCGCAAGGATTTGAACGTATGCACCAGCAGAACGTGCGATTTGAGCACCTTTACCTGGTTTTAATTCTACGTTGTGAACAGTCGAACCTACAGGCATATTACGCATAGGTAATGCATTACCAGGTTTGATTGGTGCATCAACACCAGACTGGATTGCATCGCCAGCTTTTAAGCCTTTAGGTGCGATAATGTAACGACGCTCACCGTCTGCATATAATACAAGAGCGATGTTTGCGCTACGGTTTGGATCATATTCCAAACGCTCAACAGTGGCTGGAATGCCATCTTTAGTACGTTTAAAATCGATTAAACGGTAATGATGCTTATGACCACCACCGATATGACGAACCGTAATACGACCATTGTTATTACGACCACCTGATTTAGAGTTTTTCTCTAATAGTGGTGCGTAAGGTTTACCCTTATGTAAATCTGGGTTAACCACTTTAACTAGGTGACGACGACCCGCAGAAGTTGGTTTACACTTTTGAAGTGCCATAATTCTAACTCCCCTTATTACTCGGCGCCGCCGACAAAGTCTAGCTCGCTACCTTCTTTAAGAGTAACGTAAGCTTTCTTCCAGTCGCTACGACGACCGAAACGCATGCCAGTACGTTTTGTTTTACCCTTAACGTTTAGTGTGCGAACACCAGTTACTTCCACTTCAAAAAGCTTCTCAACAGCTGATTTGATCTCAGCTTTAGTTGCGTCATTTGTTACTTTGAAAACAATCGTGTTGTTTTCTTCAGCAGCAATTGTGCTCTTTTCAGAGATATGTGGAGCAAGGATCACTTTTAAAAGACGTTCTTCACGGATCATGCTAGCGTCTCCTCAAGTTGCTTAACAGCAGCAGCTGTAATAAGTACCTTGTCGAAAGCGATTAAGCTTACAGGATCGATACCAGCTACATCGCGCGTGTCAACCTTGTACAGGTTACGTGCCGATAAGAATAGATTCTCATCTACTTCTTCAGTCACGATAAGAACATCTTTAAGCTCAAGTTCTTTAAGCTTAGAAACTAGTTCTTTAGTTTTTGGTGCTTCAAGACCAAAACTTTCAACAACGATTAAACGCTCTTGACGAACTAATTCAGATAAGATGCTTTTGATCGCACCGCGGTACATTTTACGGTTTACTTTTTGGCTGTGGTCTTGTGGTTTAGCTGCGAAGCTAACGCCACCTGAACGCCAAATTGGACTACGGATTGTACCAGCACGTGCACGGCCAGTACCTTTTTGAGCCCATGGTTTTTTACCACCACCGCTTACTTCAGAACGTGTCTTCTGAGCACGAGTACCTTGACGAGCACCTGCTGCGTATGCAACAACTACTTGGTGTACTAATGCTTCGTTAAACTCACGTCCAAAAGTAGCTTCAGAAACTTCAAGAGCGCCAGAAGCGTCTTTAATTGCTAATTCCATCACTAAATCTCCAGGACTTATGCTTTAACAGCTGGTTTAACGATAACGTCACCGCCGATAGCGCCAGGTACTGCACCTTTAACTAAAAGCAAATTACGCTCAGCGTCAACGCGAACTAGTTCTAGGTTCTGAGTTGTTACTTGCTCATTACCCATTTGACCGGCCATTTTCTTACCTTTAAACACCTTACCAGGTGATTGGTTTTGACCGATTGAACCAGGAGCACGGTGAGATAGAGAGTTACCATGTGTAGCGTCTTGCATGCTGAAATTCCAGCGCTTAACACCACCTTGGAAACCTTTACCTTTAGAAGTACCGGTTACGTCAACTTTGTTGATTTCGTTGAATAATTCAACAGTAAGCTCAGCGCCTACTTCAAAATCGCCTTCACCACCATTTAGGCGGAATTCCCACAGACCGCGACCCGCTTCAACACCAGCTTTAGCGAAATGACCCGCTGCTGCTTTGTTTACACGGCTTGCTTTTTTAGTGCCTGCGGTTACTTGAAGTGAGTTATAACCGTCTGTTGCTTCAGATTTTATCTGAGCAATGCGGTTAGGTGTCGCTTCAATAACTGTCACAGGGATAGATACACCATCTTCAGTGAAGATACGTGTCATACCCACTTTACGACCGACTAGACCTAATGCCATTTTCCTAAAACCTCTCTAATCTTCCGATTAACCCAGGCTGATTTGAACATCAACACCAGCAGCAAGATCTAAACGCATAAGAGCGTCAACAGTCTTGTCAGTTGGTTCTACGATGTCGATCAGACGTTTATGGGTGCGGATCTCGTACTGATCACGCGCGTCTTTATTAACGTGCGGTGAAGTAAGTACAGTAAAACGTTCAAAGCGTGTAGGTAGTGGAATTGGACCACGTACTTGTGCGCCAGTGCGTTTCGCAGTTTCCACGATTTCCGCCGTTGATTGGTCAATCAAACGGTGGTCAAAAGCTTTTAGGCGAATACGAATGCGTTGATTTGACATTCTTAAACCTCAATATAAAGAGCATTTAAAAGAGCATAAAAAAACGACCGAAACAATCTTAATAATTAAGATGCCGGTTGTTGATTTATATCTACGTTGAGTTCCAAATCGGAACTCCTGTTTTATTAGCTTGAAATCCAAGCTTAATGTTCCTTCCAAGTTCCCGAGGGAATTTTGAAAGCCTGCGTATTATAGTGATATTGGTGATAAATGCAACAACTATTTCAATAATCCTTGTCAGACATTAAATTGTTCATTAAAAATACAACAAACTCAAAGTAGTATCCGCTATAATTAATAACGTATAAATACTATCTTAATGGTCAGTCCAGTTATTACTTGGTATTATCTGCGCTTATTTTGCTTTTTACCCTCTAACTTTGGTGAGTTGATGCGTATTTTTAATTATTGTTTAAACTTTTTCTCTATGCTGATGAATCGTTTGCTTGTTAAAAGCAAGGTTCTTCCTGAGAACCCTATTGAACAATACGGCCTTAACCCGGCATACCCTACCTTTTATATAGTTAAACTTAATGCACGGTCTGATTTAGCAGCACTTGCTCGCGTATGTAAAAAGTACGGGTTACCAGACCCTACCGAACAACAATTATTAGGCAGTGCAGAGCTTGACCGTTTTATAGGCCTACAAAATCCGCCACCTTTATTTGGTGATACAGCAAAACCAACAGACGCTTTACAAAAAGGTAAGCATATTATTGATCAGCTCATCGACAGCGATGAAAAGAATGTACAAGTTATTCCTGTCACCATTTTGTGGGGCCGTAATCCAGGAAAAGAAAAGCCAGGGTTAGGCACGCTAGTGTCGCACTCTTTAACACCAAGTTGGTTTCGTAAGTTTTTTGTGTTGCTGTTTTCTGGTCGCGATAACTTTGTTCGCTTTAGCCAACCGTTAGATTTGTCATTACTGGTTAATGAGAAAGCGGATGTCGATGAACTACCTCATAAACTACTGCGTGTGGCTCGTGTTCACTTTCGTCGACAAAAACTCGCAGCTACAGGGCCAAAGATGCCCTCTCGCGAACAATTATTTAGTTCATTATTGGCTTCGCCGACCATAAAAAAAGCCATTCAAACAGAAGCAAAAGAAAAGAATATTAGCCATGACCAAGCAAGGCAAAACGCCTTAAAGCTACTTGACGAAATTGCAGCTAATTATAGTGATGCAACTATTCGGGTTGCAGAGCGCGTACTTACTTGGCTGTGGAATAAACTTTATAACGGTATTGATATTAAATACACCGAGCAACTGCATGATCTAACGAATAAAGGCCATGAAATAATTTACATGCCGTGTCATCGCAGCCATATGGATTATTTACTGCTTACCTACTCTATTTATCACCTCGGCTTAGTCCCCCCGCATATAGCAGCAGGTATTAACCTTAACTTTTTCCCGGCCGGAGGCATATTCCGCCGCAGTGGTGCGTTTTTCATTCGCCGCTCTTTTGCAGGCAATAAGCTTTACTCTGCGGTGTTTAAAGAATACTTAAGCCAGCTATTTATTAAAGGTTACTCAGTTAAGTTTTATACTGAAGGCGGCCGTAGTCGAACTGGGCGCTTATTGCCACCAAAAACCGGCATGCTGGCAATGACACTGCAAGCTATGATGCGCGGAATAGACCGTCCAATCTCTATTGTACCTGTGTATATTGGCTATGAGCACGTCATGGAAATCAATACTTACTTAAAAGAGCTTGCTGGTAATGATAAGAAAAGCGAATCAATATTCGGTATTTTCAAAGCGATTAAAAATTTAAAAAACTATGGACGCGGCAACCTAAACTTTGGCGATCCTATCTCAATTAACCAGTATTTAAATGAGTACCAGCCAGATTGGCGAGAGTCTATTCATCCAACCGATGTGCAAAAACCGCAATGGCTTGGTCCACAAGTAGCAAACCTTGCCGACAAGGTCATGGTTAACATCAATAGTGCTGCAGCACTCAATGCGGTTAATCTACTAGCGATGATTTTACTGGTGAATGATAAACAAGCACTGAGTAAATCTAAGCTTTTGGCCCAGCTTGATTTTTACCTGCATCTACAACGCAGCGCCCGTTATAGTGAAAAAGTAAGCACGCCTGATGAAAGTGCTCATGAGCTATTAAGTCACGCCTTAAAACTTAATAAGTTTGATGTGATCAGTGATGAGTTTGGCGAAATTATCGCCATTAATGATAAAGAAAAAACCTTATTCAATTACTACCGCAATAATATTTTGCATGTATTTGCAGTACCCAGCTTACTCGCCTTACATATATTCAAAAGCCACAAAACCACGCTTAGTGAATGCCAAAATCTGATCAGCAAGTTTTACCCATTATTTGCTAAAGAATGGTTTTTACATGAATTAGACGAAAACTACATCACCCGTATTTTGGCAAGTTTTGTTGATCAAGAGCTGATTGAAATTGATGGAGATAATATAAAAATCACCAACAGTAATGACTGCCTAGCAAAACTCGAAATGCTTGGCCGTGCACTTAGCTTAACTTTACAGCGGTATGCAATTGCTATTGGCTTTATACAAACTAGCTCGGGCATTGATCGCGAGGAGCTAGAGCGCGAAAGCCAAGTATTAGCGCAGCGCCTTGGTACCTTACATGGCATTAAGAGCCCTGAGTTTTTCGATAAAAAAGTGCTGGTAGGCTTTATTAGCAACTTAAGAGAGCAAGGGTTGATCAGCGAATCTGATACTGGTTTGCAAGGTAGTAATGAATTATGTGAACTCTACATGCACCTTAAAGCATTATTACCGGCTCGTATTTGGCAATCAATAACCGATATAGTGCAAAGCCAAAGTAACGACTAAGCGAGGTTAGGTAGTTTGTTATATCTAACCTCACACTTAGCATATTAACGCTGGCGCATGACACCTTCTTGAATCGTTGAGGCAACTAAGTTGCCTTGACGGTCAAAAAACTGCCCGCGTACTAAACCTCGCCCCGAGCTCGCACTTGGGCTATCGATAGTATATAAAATCCAGTCATCAAGTCTAAATGGACGATGAAACCACATTGCATGATCAATCGTTGCAACCTGCATATTTGGTTGCATAAACGACACTCCATGCGGCTGCAAGGCGGTAGGTAAAAATTCAAAGTCTGACGCATACGCTAATAAGTAGTTATGAATGCGTTGATCATCTGGCATATCACCATTGGCTTTAAACCAAATATGCTTAACCGGCTCCATCACCTCAGGTTTAAACGGATTGTGAAAGGTTACTGGGCGCATGTCTATCGGCACTTCTCGAATAAACTTATTTCGGATCACCTCTGGAATATGACTGGCATTTGTTTGGTAAAACTCCAGCGAAGATTTAAGTTCTTCAGGTTGCGGTACATCAGGCATAGTTGCTTGGTGCGATAACCCTTCTTCAAGCCCTTGGAACGAAGCCGTCATATAAAAAATAGGTTTGCCATATTGGATTGCTTTAACTCGGCGTGTACTAAAACTTTTTCCATCACGAATAGTTTCAACATCATAAACAATGGGTTTTGCTGCATCGCCTGGGCGTAAAAAGTAAGAATGCAGAGAATGTACAATACGCCCTTGCGGGAGTGTTTCTTTAGCGGCTGATAGTGCTTGCCCCATAACTTGGCCACCAAACACCGCACCAAAACCTAAATCTTGGCTTTGCCCACGATACAAGCCTTGCTCAATTTCTTCCAATGCTAATAACGACAATAAATCATCTAAAACTTGGCTCATTTTTATATCCTCAATCCCGACAAGGCTCACATAATACTATAGACTATAATTATGTAAATCTTAGGGAGATAACAATGGCTTATTGGCTATTTAAAACCGAGCCTGATGCATTCTCGATTGCTGATTTAAAAAATGCGCCACAACAAACAACACAATGGGAAGGCGTACGTAACTACCAAGCCCGTAACTTTATACGCGATAATGTACAGCTCGGCGACTTAGTGATGATTTATCATTCGAGCTGTAAACAGGTTGGTGCGGTAGGCATTGCTATCGTGACTCGTGAAGCCTACCCCGATCCAACCCAATTTGATTTAAGCAGCGATTATTACGATGCCAAAGCAACAACTGATAATCCGCGCTGGGTGGTTGTTGATGTAACTTATCAACAGCATTTAAATAAATTAGTTAGCCTTAAAGCGATTAAAGACAATGACGCAATAACTGACATCGCACTAAAAAAAGGCGGCCGTTTATCAGTAATGCCTGTCACCAAGAGTGATTGGGATGAGATCATTAGTATGGCAAATTAACGACAACATTTGACCCTTTTTGATTGAGTTTGCTATGATCTCGGCCGAATTTTTTATGGGGGATTAATGAAACTACTGTATTGGCTTGATGAATGGTTAACTCACCCCCGCGATGAACAACAAAGTAAACTACCAATGTCTGGCAGTGATTTACTTGGCGATGTTTTTGTAAAATACCATTTCACAGATCTCAAAAAACCTCTTCTTTTTACATTTTCTCCAGCTGGCACTAATTATAAAGAACACGATCTTCATGAAGCGTTTGCTCCTTGGGGCTATAACTTGGCGAAAAAACAAAATGTAAATATTATTTCGTTTCAGCACCTTGGAAGAAGTAATTGGTTTAGAAGCCGCAATTTAATCTTTTTTTTGGAGCAACTTGCACAGCTACTTGAACCATTCAATCAGCGCTTAGGTTATGGACTCAGTCGTGGTGGTTTTGCTGTAGGTGCTTTTGCTAAACTACTAAAATTAGATCAAGCCTTACTTTTTCATCCAGTTAGTACCAAAAATCAAGTGATTGCGCCTTGGGATGACCGCTCAAGCACAGATATAGCACAACAGTTTGATTGGAATAGTGATTACCATGACCTCGATTTAGGGCATGCCAAAGGTTATATTATTTATGACCCAACCAATCATATCGACCGCCTACATGCAAAACGCTACCCACAACTCACTCATTTACGCGTATTTGGTCTGGGTCATGGCACACACGCAAGTTACTTGAACAAATTTGGCTTTTACAAACAAGTGGCTGTTGATTTTATTCGCCATCAACAACTTGATATTGCACAGTTTAGATTACAAACCAAAACTCTGCGGTTAAAAGAAGATTATTACCAATGTCTTAATCAAGCGAATGCTCACTCAAAGCACCGCCTTGAGCTGCTTAGCACCGCACACAATATTTTAATTGATGAAAAGCAGGCTCATATGCAAGAGCAAAAAGATAAAATTGATGTGCAACCACTGATTGATGTAGCAATAACACATCAAAATGAGCATCCGAATGATGCCATAAAGCTGCTCGAAGTGGCGCAACAGCTTGCACCAGAAGATCCACTAATTGATCATAAACTTAAACAGCTAAAATAACGCGATAGTGCATCAGCATATTAAGTTAGACCTTTTTCTTTAGGCCTTTCTTTTTATGACCATGCTTTGGCACAATCGCAAAGTACATAATAAGTCCCAGCCACGAAAAGAAAATGATGCCAATTAGCCAACCGTTTTTTTCATGCCCTTGCGTACGCTTACTATTAAGCACTAACACCACAGGTAAAATATAAGCGCTTAAGATCAGAAGTAAAAACGCAATCTCATCCATTATTTTGCCAACTCTTGCCAGTCAACTTCGTTATTTAACACCCGGTTAATCGCAATATAATGTAAAATATCACCACTGTTTACTGGGTAATTAAGCGGCGGGTTTAAATCCATATTTTTAGCACTCAGGTTATGCGCTACACCAAGCAAAATTGCATCGTGATCATGTTTAAAATGATGGAATAACTTCCCAAATTCCATTTGCGCTAAATTATCAGGAATAACCAAGCTAAATTGTGTATCACCATGAAGGGTTGATAACAACTCCTCTTGCACTCGGCTTGAACCTGGGTCTTGCATTGAACGCACTAAAATCTCAGCTGATTTTGCACTTGAACACTCCACATTATGGCAATGCTCTAGTAGCATTTCGACTTTACTCTCATCGTTAAAATGCGCGCTAATATGGCAGCCCTCTTTCACCAACTTGCTAATACGTAACGCAGTGGTAAAGGTTTGGTCATCATCTTGGCCATCAATAATAATCTTATCGGCGTATTTTATTGCAACCCGCTCCAGCTGCTCGCAATCAGTAAAGCTACTTAAACGCGCAAAATCAACATGCTCATTGGTTAAAAACGGATGCTCCATTTGCTCCGTTACTGCGAGTAAGATTCGTCTATCAGTGCGTTTTTGATCAGCCAAAATATAGTCAATCATCTTTTTTGTACGCGTTTGATGCCAACCAAAAATAATAATGTGGTTGTTAGAATGCGAAAAACTTTTATCACCTGTCATAGCACGCCTAATTAAATATGTAACTGTTTGCCCTGTTTTACCTAACAGAACACCAAATAAAGCTAACCCAAATGGGATTTGTAATAATGCAACAATCCAGCGACCTAAATCTGTGCTAACGCTGAAATCACCGTAACCTACCGTTGATGTCGTTACTATATAGTAATACACAAAAGTGCTAACTGGCGTAAGTTCTGATTCTCCTGCTAATAATAGAAGCAGCCAAGTTACTGTCATATGTAGCAGTGTTGCTAAAGCTACCGCTTGCCAACTCACTTGATCTATATGGCTTCTTACCAATAGAAAAATTCGTTTAAATATAAAAGGCATACCACCACTTAATAGTTCCTGTTCATCTAGCCATTAAGTTACTGCAATGCGTTATTGATGACAATGTTTAGGTAAAGAAGATTATTTCTAGGATGCATTTTTATACTAGAACAGTGTAAGCTATAATTGCATTATAACTTTAAAGACGGGTGTATTATGTCGGGTGTATTAGCTTCTGTAGATCAACGAACCCAACTAGTCGGTGAAAACCGTCTTGAGTTACTGTTATTTTATTTACACAGCCGCCATTTATTTGCGCTAAATGTATTTAAAGTAAAAGAAGTAGTAAAACTACCTCATTTAAATATTATTCCTCATGCTCATCCTAAAATATCTGGAGTGGCTAATATTCGCGGCGAATCAATTCCCGTCATCGATTTACGCCAAGCTATTTGCATGCCTGCGGCTAAGAATATCGAAGATAGTAATTTGGTTATTACTGAATACAACCGCACAGTGCAGGGGTTTCTCATAGGTAAGGTTGACCAAATAGTTAATATGACATGGTCAGACATTATGCCGCCGCCAACGTCTGTAGGTAAGAATCACTATTTAACAGCATTGACAAAAATTCAACGAGATGGCCAAGAGCAACTGGTTGAAATTATAGATGTAGAAAAAGTGCTGGCTGAAATAGTCGAATATGAAGTACAGATCTCGGATGAAATACTCGATAAAAGCATCGTAAATGAGTTTGTTGGTCGTAAAATTCTTCATGCCGATGATTCCCCTACCGCACGCAAACAAGTCAGTGATACCCTGTCTCAGCTGGGTATTGAAATTATCCCCGCAAGTAATGGCCTTGAAGCATTGAATATGCTGAAAAGCTGGGCCGATCGCGGCGATAACGTAGAGCAAGACCTATTGATGGTGATCACCGATGCCGAAATGCCAGCGATGGATGGCTACCGCCTAACTCATGAAATTCGTAACGATGCGCGCCTAAGAAACTTACATGTTGTGCTTAACACTTCTTTAAGCGGTAGTTTTAACCAAGCCCTGGTTGAAAAGGTCGGCTGTAATGCGTTTTTATCTAAGTTCCAACCTGACTTATTAGTCGAAGAAGTACAGAACCGTTTAAAAACGGTATTAAATAATAACAGCTAATACCTTGGTCGATTTGCCAACTAAGTCATTTCATGATTAATTGGCACTATGTAACCATAATAAAAACACTCTCACTATGCTTAACCGTGTTGCAAAGCCCTTTACTCAATTAGTTGAACGCTACTTACCCGACCCCTTTATTTTTGTTATTTTGCTAACGCTTTTAAGCTTTATTATTGCCAGCCTATTTACACCATCTAGCCCAGTTGAAGTAATTGATGCTTGGGGAGGTGGCTTTTGGAATTTATTACAATTTGCAATGCAAATGTTATTGGTACTACTCACCGGTTACATGTTGGCAAGTACTCCTATAATCAACCGCTTACTGGCAAAACTAGCAAGCTTTTCCAGTACACCAGCCAAAGCAATTATTTGGGTCACATTAGTTTCATTGTTAGCTAGTTGGCTAAACTGGGGTTTCGGCTTAGTGATCGGTGCTTTATTTGCCAAAGCAATAGCAAGGCAAACAAAAGTAGATTATCGATTATTAGTGGCTAGTGCATACTCTGGATTTATTGTATGGCACGGAGGCTTAGCAGGCTCTGTACCTTTGACAATTGCAACCATAGGGCACTTTTCAGAGCAAAGTATTGGTGTTATTAGCACCTCGCAGACACTGTTTTCAGGCTTTAATATTGCGATTGTACTGGGCTTGTTTATTATAATGCCGCTTGTTAATCGCTATATGCTTCCTCACGATAGTGACAGTTTGTATGTTGATAAAAGCAAACTAATAGAACCTAAAAATAAAGAAGTCACCTTTACTCGTCCAGCAGATAGTATCGAACACAGCCGCGTGTTAGGTATAACCACAGGCTTACTTGGCCTTGCATATTTAACGTATTATTTTATTTTTAATAATGGCTCACTTAATCTAAACAGTGTTATAGGGCTGTTTTTATTTGCCGCAATAGTATTACACCAAACACCACATAACCTACTCGCCAGCTTGCAGCAAGCCATCCCCAGCGGCGCAGGTATTATTATCCAATTTCCATTTTATGCAGGGATTATGGCGATAATGGTCGAGACCGGTTTAGCACAACAAATTTCCCAAGGCTTTATCGCCATAGCCAGTGCTGAATCACTGCCATTTTGGAGCTTTTTAAGTGCAGGGTTAGTCAATATATTTGTGCCATCCGGTGGCGGGCAATGGGCGGTACAAGCTCCCATTGTTATACCCGCCGCACAGGCACTTGGCGCAGATATGCCCCGCGTAGCAATGGCGGTAGCCTGGGGGGATGCATGGACTAACTTGATCCAACCATTTTGGGCGTTACCAGTTCTCGCCATTGCCGGCTTAAAAGCCAAAGACATTATGGGTTTTTGTTTAGTGCAGTTAATTATCACCGGCGTGTTTATTGCGTTGATGCTAAGTTTTTACCCATGAATCCGCAGGCGTAATAGTGGATTACGCCTGCGCTATAAATCAACTCGACAATATCTTCACCGGTAGGCTTAATATCGCGCTTTCAGAATCAGCAAAGTGCATCATCACAGCCACATGGCCAGCCACCACCAATGCGTACATTACCGCTGAAAAACCTTGGCCGTATTTATCCAGCGGCACAAGGTGTGAAAAATGACGGCCGCGCCATTCAAACACGATTTCCAGTGCACCGATAAACAGAAAAAACACCAGTAGCATTAAGCCAAACGTATAGCTTATCCATAAACCAAATAACACACCAAGTAAGCAGACACTCAAGCCAACCCATGAACGCATAGAGAAACTAATGCTCTTTAGGACGTGGCCACCATCGAGCGGTAAAATAGGCAATAAGTTAAATAAGTTAAGTAACGCGCTGAGTACTGCAACACCCGCAAAGATATCCATTTCTGTAGCGTAATAAAGTACCACCCCGAGTACTGAAGTGATAAGACCAAACGCGGGGCCCATTAATGAGATCACCACATCTTGCCAACGGGTGGTAATTTTATCATCGCTAACCGCGAGCCCACCCACAAAAGGGATTAAGTAAATACCTTTAGTTTTAATGCCAAAATACTGCATGGCCCGTACGTGCCCATATTCATGTATTACCAAACAAGCAATCAACATTAAGGCGAATTCAAAGGTGAACAGCCAGGCATAACCAGCAACTGACGCACCCGCTAAGGCGACTTTAACTACCTTTGCACTTTTAAACAGTTTAAAACCCAAAGCAAAAATACCCAGTAAACCTTGCTTAGGTTTAGTTTTTTCAATCGGTGGAATATTCAACTTTTGTACAAGTTGATCATTCACATACAACATTAAACTTTGCTCATTGACTAACGAAGTGTCCAGACCTATCACTTTATCGCCAAGTTCAAACTCAAAGTAGTTACCCCTTGGGTTATCAAAGCCAATCGCTTGTTGCTGTTGGAATATTTGCACAATTTTTTGCTCAGCTAGCACTAAATTAAAAGATTGCTCAGCAAGAGTAAGTTGTATTTGGATCATCGTATCTTAATCTTAATAACATTGCGGCCATTATACCTATTTTACGAATAAATATGAGTGGATTTATTTTCGCCCTATTGCTGACTTTTCTATTTAAACCTACTACTTTTAAATAATTGATGAGTTTTTATTCAAGGAATGAAGATGACAAAACTAGCGCGTAACATAATGGTGGTTGATGACTCCAAAGCGATTTTGGTTGTTATGGAGGCAATTTTAAATGAACTTGAAGTACCCCAAGTTACTACCTGCCTAAGCGCTCAAGAAGCGCTTGATAAAGTTAAGCAATCCCCTTTTTTATATGATGCTGTATTTACTGACCTAAATATGCCAGAAATGGATGGCATGGAGCTTATTCGCCTCCTAGGTGATATAAAATACACAGGCGCGATTGTTATTATTTCTGAGATGGATCTTAAAGTCATAGATTTAGCCGCTGACCTAGCGAAAAAAAGTAATACTCATCTAATTGGCAATATTTCAAAACCAGTGCAGCTAAGCCAGGTTCACACCTTACTTAAAAAGCTTGAGCATTTAGCTTATCATATAGAAAAACCAATTGAGCCAATCTCTGAATCACAATTGCTTCATGCAATTAGTCATAATGAAGTAACTCCTTACTACCAACCAAAAGTAAATCGTCACACCAATAAAGTACAAAGTGTTGAAGTACTTGCACGAATTATGACAGAAAAAGGAGATATAATTTTACCTGAGCGTTTTATTTGTGTTGCTGAAGAATTAGATCTAATAAACCTTATTACTTTTCAGTTGTTTGAAAAAGCAACAGCGGATTTTAACGAGCTAAAAAATAGCCTAGGTTACATGTTTAAACTGGCATTTAACCTATCTCCTTGCCAGTTAGAAGATTTAAGCTGCCCTGATAAATTAGCGCTCATCTTACAACTTAATAATTTAACGCCCAATGAAATTATTTTAGAGATAACCGAGCAACATGCACTATGTAGCAATGCGCAATTAGAAACATTAAACCGCTTACGAATACGCGGTTTTGATATTTCTTTAGATGATTTTGGTATCGGTTTTACTAATGTTAACCAGCTAAAAACCTTACCTTTTACTGAAGTTAAAATTGATCGTACATTAATCAGCCACATAGACACAGACCAGTTTTCTCAAGTTATTACCAGTAGTTTAGTTAATATTGCAATTCAAAGAGATATTGTGATTGTTGCTGAGGGCATAGAACGCATTGAAGAACTTGAGTATCTCGATCGTTTTAAAGAATTTATTTTGATGCAGGGTTTTTTAATATGCGGACCAAAAGCGAAACAAGACTTTACTCGCTGGGCAAAATCATGGCTGCAAATGACTAATAAATCGAGTCGTAGCCAACGCTAATTTTTATTTTCATCGTCGTCACTTAGCAACTTGTCAGACGCAGCTAAACGCTGGCGCCAACGTTGCTTGGCAACCATTTGCATATTAGCTGATTGATCATGTTCGTCGATTATATCTAACCCCATCAGCGCTTCTATCATGTCTTCGAGTGTAGCAATGCCTTGCACTTCGCCATACTCATCAATGACTAGGCATATATGCGTACGTTCAGCTAATAAAGTATGAAATAAGGTAGGAACGTAAAGTGTTTCAGGCACAGTATAGATAGGTTTGACGAGCTTACTTATCTTATATTCTTCCCCAATCCGGTGATAAGCCAACATAATGTCGTTTTTATGTACAAAGCCGATAATATCATCACCGTTTTTATCATAAACAAGCACACGTGAAAATGAAGATGAGCCATGCTCTGCTAAATACTGATTAACAGTAATGTCCTTATGTACCTTAAATAACACGGTACGCGGGGTCATTATTGACTCAAGCTTGGCATGGCGAAAATGCAGCAAGCTACGAATTATTTCAGATTCCTCCTGATGCAGAGCACCTGATTCTGAACCAATATCTGCCATCGCTTCAATTTCTTGACGAATATAAAATGCCTCGTCGTAATTTCTACCCAGTAAATTAGTTAGCTTATCAGCAAACCAAACAAAAGGTTTTAATACCACCACTAAATAAATTAACCCCTTTGCGACTATAGGGGTTAATGCCCGCCAATGATTAGCCCCCAAAGTTTTTGGAATTATTTCAGAGAGAACCAATACCAATAGAGTCATTATTGCGGAAGCGATTCCCACGGCGGCATCTGAAAAAACCACTGCAGCCTGTGCACCAACTCCAGCAGCGCCGGCAGTATGCGCTATGGTATTTAAAGTTAAAATTGCCGCTAATGGCTGGTCAATATTCTGTTTTAACGCTTCAACACGTTTCGCAAGCTTTGGCTTTTGCTTACGCAATAAAGCAACATAACTGGGCGTAATACTCAGTAACACGGCTTCCATTATCGAGCATAAGAAGGATATGACTATGGCTGCTAGCATGTAAACAATTAATAACGTCATTAAATTCCCCTCTTAGCTGGACTAATGAGCATCCTAACAATACATGCTATATTTAGCCAAATTATCGTTCACAGGCTTAATTATGACTTTCACTTTATTTGCAAAATCATGCCCTAGATACATTGCAAAAACACTTAGCTTATTAGCATTGTGTGCTACTGCAAACTCAGCGCTAGCGTCTCCTCTCGATAAAAGCAATATTGCGTTTATTGGCCCGCTAGGCGAACAAATGCAGCTAAAGCCCTACCAAACGCAGCATCATGATGCGATTATCAATAACTTACTGCCTAGCTTACAAGCAAACAGCAAAAGCATTTCCATATTTGGCGAGCAACATAAATGGCAAACGCTAAGTGATATAAATGCACTAACTTTAGCTGGCGTACAAGGGTTAAAATTTACTGTTAAAAGTGATCGTTTCAGCCAAGGTACGCTAAAGCTTAATGGTATAGAGCAAGGTAAAGTTTTTATCAATGGCCAACTGCAAAACGCTAAAGATCACAGCTATGAACTAGCTTTTACGACTGGCGAACATCAGGTCGTTATCATTGCTGAGCAAGTAGCTAACTGGCATGACGTTGATATTGATTTTAGTCCAAAGTCAGAGCTTGATAACATAACCATCAGCCAACAACCTAGTAGCAGCTTAT
Source organism: Pseudoalteromonas sp. APC 3893 (assembly GCF_030408095.1). NCBI lineage: Bacteria > Pseudomonadati > Pseudomonadota > Gammaproteobacteria > Alteromonadales > Pseudoalteromonadaceae > Pseudoalteromonas > Pseudoalteromonas sp. APC 3893. Next base: position 102,511 of record NZ_JASDCD010000005.1, on the reverse strand, counting down.
CTGCAAAGCAATTATTTGATGCGCCAACTATCAGTATGCTTTCACTGTCACCCGATGGCGAACACTACATTACCAGTACGCGCCATTACAGTGATAAAACTGCTAACCAAGCACAAATAGTGACAGAGCTTAAAAATCAGGATGATAAAGTAATTTATCGCTTTGAATCAGGCCAACCCAGTAATGTAATTTGGAGCCCTGATAATGATTATATTGTTTATTTAATTGATGGCCAATTGAAGAAGCTTAATCGCCACACGCTCGCATTAAATGTAATTGCGAATAACCTTAAAGGTGCGAGCGGCTTTGAGTTTTATACCAATACAAGCCTACTTTTTACTTGGTCTAAATACCCTGAAGCTGATACAGGTCTCACAAAGCATTATCGTGGCTTACAAGATCGTTGGTCATATGCTCGTACAACTTCGCAAGCATACTTGTTGGATATTAGCTCAGGTTTGAGTAAAGCACTTAGCGAAGGGCCGCTCAGTCATAGCATTGAAGATTATAACAGCGAGCAAGGCACTGTACTGCTTAGTCGCAGCGCTCACTTAATGGAAGCTACGACTCATCCGCTAACAGAGTTATTAGAAACTGATATCAAATCAGCACAACACACTATTTTAGGCCAATTTAAAACATTTAACCAAGCAAAGTATACCAAAAAGGGGATTTACGTTGTCGCAGGGCCAGACTTTAAAGAAGGGCTAGGCCGAAATATTCCAACTGACATGTTAGCAAATAACTACGACGGTCAGCTGTATTTATTGACCCAGCAAGGCAAGCAAGCTGAAGCATTAAGTAAAGAATTTAACCCTGCGATTGGGCAAGTAAAGGTACTTGAGAATGGCGATGCCGTGCTTAAAGTCACTGAGCAGGATACGCAACAGCTTTACCTTTTTGATATAAGTAAAAGTCACTTTAAAAAGCTTAAAACCAAACTTGATGTAGTTGAGCAATTTAGCGTTTCAAAAAATCGCTCGCCTGCTATTTTATATAGTGGAACCACGGCATCAACACCACAACAGTTGAAGCGTTTAAACATAAACAAAAATAGAGCCAGTACCCTATGGGATTCTAAACCACTAAACTACGCTGCGACTAAGATCCCAACACTTGAAGAGTTTAACTTTACCAATCAACAAGGTGTAGAAATTAAAGGCCGCGTGTATCTGCCAACAAATTTAGATAAATCTAAAAAGCATCCAGCTTTGATTTATTATTATGGTGGTACATCACCAGTATCGCGTGGTTTTACTGGTCGTTATCCGTTTAACTTATGGGCAGAAAATGGTTACATTGTTTACGTTGTGCAGCCCACAGGTGCGACGGGCTTTGGCCAAGAGTTCTCTGCTAAGCATGTTAATGCGTGGGGCGAGCACACCGCCGACGATATTATGCAAGGTACTCAAGCTTTACTTGCTCACTACTCATTTATTGATAAGAACCGTTTAGGCAATTTAGGCGCCTCATATGGTGGCTTTATGACCATGCTGCTAGCAACTAAAACCGATATGTTTAGTGCCTCTATCGCACATGCAGGGATCTCAAATATTACTTCATACTGGGGCCAAGGTTGGTGGGGCTATTTATACTCAGGCGAAGCATCTAAAAATAGCTTCCCTTGGAACAATAGCGATTTATATAGCCAACGTAGCCCGGTGTTTCATGCAGATAAAGTAACGACACCTTTACTATTATTACACGGCGATTCAGATACTAACGTACCTGTTGGCGAAAGCCATAATATGTATACAGCATTAAAGCTGCTTGGTAAAGACGTCGACCTTATTGAATATAAAGGTGCTGATCACCAAATATTTGCTCGTGACAAGCGCTTCAATTGGTGGAACACCATGCTCGCCTACTTCGACAAACACTTAAAACAAGAGCCGCAATGGTGGCAATATTTATACCCTGAAAAATAACGTTTAGCCAAAAGAAAGAAAATGACCCGTTTTCTTTCTTTTGTTTGTGCAAAAAACTATAAAAAAACCCTCTCTGTACTCTATCCTTTTACGAATGAGTGCTAACATAGGGTTATTATTGAAAGTAATTAAGATACTATGACTATTCACGTTTTACTGGTTGAAGATGACGAATTATTAGTTAAACGCATCATCAATCACTTTGCTCAAACTGAGTTTCACATTGAAAACGATGCAACTGGTGCTCAAGCACTTGAAATTGTTAAATCCCGTGAAAACGCCAGCAATGCTATTTCATTAGCCGTTGTAGATATAGTCTTACCTGAACGAGATGGCCTTCATCTAGCAAAAGAACTGAATACACTCACTAACATTGGTGTAATCATGCTATCTAGCCGCGACTCGCAAGCAGATAGAATCGCAGGTCTTGCGCAAGGTGCTGATGATTATATTTGCAAACCCGTAGATTTGTTAGAACTTGAGCTACGTATGCGAGCGCTTTATAAGCGCTTAAAAAGCAATAATGATAATGACGAAAGCGAAGAGTTTATTGAATATGCAGACTTTAAACTGCATCCAGATAATCGTACTTTAATAACAACTAATGGCATTGAATCACGCCTAACAGAAGCAGAACATAAAGTACTTATTTGCTTAATTTCCAATGCGGGTAAAGCCACCTCAAGAGAAAAAATTTCTGAAGAAATAGGCCAACCAGATTGGAGCCCTAATGACCGCACAGTTGATGTTTTGATTGGCCGACTACGTAAAAAGCTCAGTGACGAAAAAGACCAAAAACGCATTGTTACCGTACGCGGTAAAGGCTATATGTTGTCGATATAGTATTTATTCAATATTGTGTTAACTGGCTAATTAAGCGCTCAAAAGCCCTGTAATTCAGGGCTTCTTTTAAATCATTTAAACTGATATTTGTGGCGCCTTTTAAATCACTAATCGTCCGCGCGACTTTAATGACCCGATGATAAGAGCGTGGCGAGAGCGATAGTTTCTCACTCGCTTTGGCTAAAAAATGCAATTCGGCTGAGGCCAGTGCACAATGCACGCTCATTTCCTTGTTATTAAGTCGAGCATTCACTTTTCCCTGACGTGCTAATTGAATATTATAGGCTGCTTCTACCCTGGCACGCACAATTTCGCTGCTTTCTTCTTCTTCGGTGCTTTGCAGCTGACTGCTACTTAGACGCGGCAACTCGATTTGCAAATCAATACGATCAATAAAGGGCCCTGATACCCTAGATAAATAACGCATAACCTGATCTGACGTCGCGCGTTTATCATTATGACAACCGGTGGGGCTCGGGTTTAAGGCCGCTATAAGTTGAAATTGAGCAGGAAACTCCATTTGTCGGGCTGCTCTTGAGATTGTAACGGTACCGGTTTCCATAGGCTCACGCAAAGAGTCCAACACCTTTCGCTCAAACTCAGGAAGCTCATCTAAGAAGAGTACGCCATTATGCGCCAACGATATTTCACCGGGCTTAGGATTAGAAGAGCCGCCAACTAAAGCAACGGCGGAGCAAGTATGATGGGGACTGCGAAAAGGGCGTTTGCGCCAATTTGTTAAATCAATAGATTGGCCAATTATAGAGTACAACGCAGCACTTGATAGCGCCTCTTCATCAGACATGCCGGGCATTATAGTTGGCATACGCTGCGCGAGCATTGACTTTCCAGTGCCTGGTGGGCCTAAAAAAAGTAAATTATGGCCACCCGCAGCCGCTATCTCTAATACTCTTTTAGCACCTGGCTGGCCTTTCACATCACTTAAATCATGGATAAAATGCGTGTTATGAACACGTTCCGCATACTCAATGTTTAAAGGCAGTGGCTGCTGGTTAAGTAAATCATTCCATACATCTTGAATTGAATAAACAGCTTTGCGAGCAACCCCATTAACTAAACTTGCTAAGCTGTCATTGACCGCGGGTAAAAAACAGCACCGACCTTGCTCTTTCGCAGCTAATACCGACGGTAAAATAGCATTCACACCACGCACTTCCCCATTTAGAGCAAGCTCACCGTAAAATTCATAACGCTCGAGCTCATTACACACCACTTGCCCTGAGGCGACTAAAATACCCACGGCTATGGCTAAATCAAATCGGCCACCGTCTTTAGGTAAATCTGCTGGAGCGAGGTTTACCGTAATCCTTTGATCTGGAAAACCAAATTGAGAGTTTTCTAATGCGCTACGAACTCGGTCTTTCGCCTCTTTTACTGACGCTTCTGGCAGGCCAACAATATGAAAAGCAGGTAAACCATTACCTAAGTGAACTTCCACCATTACTTCTGGCGCTTGAATCCCTATTTGTGCACGAGAATATATACGAGCTAATGACATCCTTTGTCCCTGTAATATTACTTTTATTACAGTCTAGTCAGGATATTTGAAAATATGTAGTGTTAGTTGCCATTTCATGGCTGCTAAGCGTAAAAATAAGGTCGTTAGCATTGCTAAAACCATAGCAACTTCTGTCATTACATTAAATGAGATGCTTTGCGTATACACAAATCCACCAGCAATGCAGGTGATAGCGTACAGCTCGCCTTTTAAAAGCATCGGAATATTACCTGCTAATACATCGCGGATCATCCCACCAAAGCAGCCTGTGATTATTCCCATAATAATCGCAGTCGTAGCAGGCATGCCTGCTAATAATGCTTTTTGTGCTCCCATCACGGCAAAAAATGCTAAACCAAACGCATCTGCAACATGTAAATGATAGAGCGGAATAGACTTTTGCTTATTGATTAATCGCGCAGTAACAAAAATAGCAGCTAAAATAGCGATAAAATAACTTTGATCATGTAACCAAAAAACCGGCACATCTAGAATTAAGTCGCGCAGAGTGCCGCCGCCAACAGCGGTAACGGTTGCGAGTACCACTACACCAAAGCCATCCATTTTTTTATCATACGCAATTAAAGTGCCCGACACCGCAAACACGGCTACGCCGATTAAATCAAACCAGTGGTAAAGTTCAGTCATGCTTGTAACTAAAAAGTGATCTATGTAATCGTTTTAACACAATCACCACACAGTTTTAAGTCATCTTGGTAATTAATCTGTTTTTGCTGCTAATTCTATAAACTCTAGGCTTTGTGTCATGATATTGTCAGCTATAGTGCCATCAGAGAAAATTGACTCTTTATCAGCAGCAGTGTCTGGGTTTTCTACCAACTTTTGATAGTCACTTTCAAGTTCTGCCCATAAGCTTCGCTGCTGTGCATTAAGTAACACTTTTTGCTTGCGCGCTTTTCCGGCTTCAGAGTAGGCCTCTTGTGCTTTAAAAAAAGCATCTGAAGCATCATCTTTAGTGCCTTTAGTTGCAGTTGCAAATAAGTCGTTGCTAAAATCAGTGACATCTTGCTGCATTGAATCAACCGTTTCACAACCTGTGATACTTAGTAGAGAAAAAACTAATAACAATTTATACATTGTATAGCTCCTTAAAAGTAAAACGGAGCCGTAAGGCTCCGTTATATAGTAACTACTGCTTTAACATACTACCCATTACACTAATATAAAGCTCAGGGTCTTCTTTATCTGGATGGTTATCTGGGGCTTCAAAGCCAAACACTGATACAGCAAAACCTTCGTCTTCATTAATAATCGCCTCTGGTGAAATTATGACTCCATAAGCAGAATCACCTTCTAGCTCTAATGGGCTATAAAGCTTAAGCTGGCCAAGCTCAATTGACCATTCAACCACTCGAAGTTCGCCATTAATTTCAAAGCGCGCATCGTCTGTCATAATATCGACTACTAAATCAACTTGGCCGGTACCGTCATCTGTAAGATAGCGAAGTATATGCTGGCCTAAAACGTCTGCTTCAGTAAACAGCAGTTCATTACTACTTACCTCTGTTACACGTTGCATCACGCCAAAATCGTCGCCATCATGCCAGATAATCTTGTTACCACTTGGTTGCACAACAAAGTATGGGTCTTGGTCTGCTAAGCTGTCTAGTTGATTTATATAGTAATCAACTGTCACAGCTAAAGTACTTGGGTCACCACTTTCATCGCTTTCAACTGTATACATACTACCAGTAATACCTGGCTCATACCCACTCTCATGATCTAGCTCAATAAAGGTGCCATCTTCTTTGAATACCACCAAGAAAAAGTCATCATCAGCAATTGAACCATCAAAGTAAGCACCCACTAACGGATTACTTGAATCATAAATTCGAGTTAAAACAAAGTTCCCTTCACCGTTAATATTCAGGGTTAAGGTATCGCCTTCAACACTTGCCAATATAGTTTCATCTTCATCTAAGCCAAATGAACCATTAGTATCTTCGGTTAAGGTGACAACGAACTCACCAGTTTCTTCATTCCAAGTAAAGTCACCAATCTCAAAGCCGGGAAATGCATCATCCACATCAGCATCAGCTTCGCTTTGAACATGCACCCATTTACCATCACGAATTACAACCACTACATCTGGCTCATCAGCAATCTGCCATGCGCCATCAAGAGGATGGGTGGTCTCAGGGCGCTCTTGTGTAATATTATCTGCTGCCATTGCCTCATCGAAGTACCAACGCTGTTCGTCAGCTTCATTGCAAGCCCCTCCTTGAGCATAAATACATACAGTGATGAAATTACGCTCAAAATCAATCACTTCAACCTGCATATCGGCAAATAATAGTTTACCGGATACTAAGCTATAGCTATTACTCGTCGCACTTCCTAAGTAACTAAATGTAATTTGGTACTCACTTTGCTCTGTTTCGTCATTATAATTGGTGGCTATTTTAACTGTTTCAACACCTTGCTTTTTCGGCGTATAAAGCTCTATATAACTAACGTTTGTTGGATACCCATCAGCATCAAAGCCAGGATTTTCTTGGATCCAATAGGGCGCAAAACGTGTAACACCATAATTATCCGATACTGCAAAGTTACGTAAATGTGATGAATAATCATCAACACGCTCTGAACCATCCGTGTTGAAGAAGCGATACTTACGGTAAGTAAAGTACTGCTCATTACTGCTTGCTAGCAACCGCTGTGAAAATTCACTGTATACTTGGCATTCTTCATCTTCAGGGCAGATCGGCTGAATGCCATTATTAGTAAAGTAGTTGTAGCGAAGAAAATCACCTTCTGAACTTACCTGCCATGAACGATAATTCTGATTAAGGTTAAAGTTCATCAAACCATCATCATAGACATCGTAGTGTAAGTCTGTTTGTGGTGAGTTATACCCGAGGAAAATAGTCCATTTGCCAAGTAATTCATCGGTTGTAAATGCCAAATTATTATCTTTAATCAGCAAGCCTGTTGAAGTGCGTGTCGCATTATCTGATTTTGCATTGAGTGATGCTGTAAATTGATAACCAACTTTAACATCTTTTATTAACCATATTTCATAATCAAAAGGCACTGTTTCTACCGAACTAGTTATCACTAAACGATTACCGTCCACCAACCAGGTAATATCCACAGGATCTTTATCATTATCTTTTAATGTGCCTGTCCCTCCAGCGCTTAAATCAAAAGAAACTGCATTACTAAAGCCATAAAAATCACTTCCGCCATCCATTAACCAAGTACCTATAAGGTCACCAGCAGCAACTGTTATAGTTTTCTGTTTATCTATTAAGCTGAAGTTAGAAGTGGACTCACTTGTGTTTGAAACCTCTTGAGTTTCAGTCCAGCGATCTTCATATTTACTGTAAAGCTCAACAGTTCTGTTCGCGTCATTTTCAAGCAAAATAGTCATGCCTAAGTCAACAAGGTAATTACAATTCTCTTGTTGCTCATCGTTATGTACTTGGTATGAGCAGTTAACAGCAGCCGGTTCATCAAGCGTGATCATTACTTCTTGCTCATTTTGTTGCCAAGTGAAACTCGCATCAACATTGATAAAACTTACATAACCTTTGCCTTCACTTTGAAAAGCTAATTGCCCTACGTTGGCGCGATAATATTGTGGCATCATCAAGATATAATCACCCGTAACGTCACTGACGGTCGTATCAACTAGTTCATCATCTTCCTTAATGGTTTCTTTGGTAGCTTCAATAAGGTCAGGATCTTGGCTTTCTACTGTATTAATGAAATTATCTATGTCATCAGCATTTGAAATCAAATCCAGGGTCGACTCAACCCCTTCAGGCAGTTCATAATTATCTTCATCGACAATAATTTTAATTAACGCCGCTAATAAAAGCTTTTCATCAGCATCAACAGCTAATAAAGCGTTATCAAGTGCCTGTTCGTCTGCTATCTCGCCATTATCTCGTTTAATAAGTGCAAACTCTGATGTGCTTACGTTAGTAATGTTTACGCCAAAGTTTTCCTCTTTGGTTAGTTCGCCATCTTCGCCAGCTTGGTTCATTAGCGTAGCAACCGATTTTAGCTGCGAAATAAACTCCACCTCAGGGTTTATTGCGGTATTTCCTAACGCAACTAAGCGTACAAGCTTATTCGCAAATGAGTCATCTACCTCAATTTCAACACTGTATTTACCATCGCCATCAGCAGTAACGTCAAAAGTTTCATCGCCTACCAGCACTGCAACATTTGATTCTTTAATGGGCTCATCTGTCACAATACCGGTAATAGTTACTGTAAGTACCTTACGCTTTAATTCAATTGTCACTTGAGCTGATGTTGTTGCACCTTCGTTATCGGTTACAATCACCTCAAGCACTAACTGTGCATCATCTTCAAGTTCAGGAGCAGTAAAACTAATATTTGCGGTGTCACTGCCTGTCAATATGACGTCTGGCCCTGACACATGTTGCCAAGCGTAGCTAGAAATGCTGCCATCGCTATCACTTGCAGTAGCTGAAATTGCTAACTCATTTCCCTCTGTTACTTCTGTCTCACCAGAAATGCTGACTGTAGGGCTATTATTATTCGACACAGGTGGTGTAGTGTTGTCATCTCCATCACCGCCGCCGCCACAACCAGCAAGGTGTAAGGAACTAATTAGTAGTGCTGAAGCTCCTAGGCTTTTAATTTTATTTGAAGAACTCATTTTATTATCCTTATTTACCTACAATTCAAATCAAGCGCTTACTAAGACGAGCATCAGTGCGCGCTTGATAAATTAGGTGAATTTATTGATAAACGGGGGAGTAAATTTTCAACGGCACATAAGATACTGAGCTAAGCGATCCTAAAATGAGGAAGTCAGACATCCATATAACGTAACAATTTACTCCATTTCGTGTATCGGTAGATGTGCGTGTTTAAACGCAAATTAGCTGCATTAATGGTAGATGAATACGCTATAAAACAACGTGTTAATTTACGCCTAAAATGAACTCTTATCCGACAAAAACTAAAATTTCAATAACTTAAAGCGAATATTTATCATTGTGAGGGATTGTGATTTTACTGCCTATACAAAATAGAGAACGACAGGAATAAACAAAAATAGCAGAGGCTGGCCTACTCTCCAGCCTCCACCGAAGGAGAAAACTCAAAACAACTCGCTAACTTAGCAAGACGAAAAAACTAAGTATTGCAAAAATAAGCAACCTATATCTAAACAGCATAAGGGAAGACTATAAAAAAGCAGCTCTCATTTACGACCAAATTGTTCTCATATACGACAAAACATTGATATTCAATCAATTAGAAACCTGAAACTCTTTTGCTGTCATACCAAACTTAGCTTTAAATGATTTTGAGAAGTGAGAACGAGACGTAAACCCTACATCATCTATAACTAAATTAATTTGTCGTCCCTGCTTTAATAACTCAGCCGCTTTGCTCAACCTGTAATCACGGATATATTCTGTTGGTGATATGTTTATTAGCACTTTTAATTTCCGCTGAAATTGTCGCTCACTTAAAGCCAGCTCTTTAGCACAGCGCGGCACAGTTAATTGCGTATCTTGGTAATGGTTTGCTAGGAATTCATTCAAATCTGATAATAGCTGCGCATCTTTTGGATCATGATTGGGCCGGTTAGCAACAATTGTCGGCAACTTATTATAGTTGTTGATTCCTTGATGATAGGTTTTTAGCCAGGCTATCCAATTGTCTACTTTGACTAATAACTCAGCACGGTCAAAAGGTTTTGTAATAACATCAAGGGCGTAATGGTTTAGTCCTTTTAACTTACTTTCATGGTCACCTTTTGCTGTTAAGATAATCGCAGGGATATGACAAGTAACCCGCGATTCATGCAATGCTTTTAATAACTCAAACCCATCCATTTTGGGCATCATTAAATCGGTTATCAATAAATCGGGCACATGTTTTAACATAAGCTTCATGGCTGCATCACCATTTTCAGCGGTTAAAACATTATATTTTTGCAATAACTCCGTTTTCAGATAATGGCGTAATTCATCATTATCTTCCACAATAATCACGGTTGCAGCATGTTTGTTTTTCACCGTATGAGTGAGAACCACTTGTTTATTACTTTCAACTTTTACCCGTTTTTGTACAGTAATTAACTTAAACTTAATTGTAAACTGCGTGCCTTCACGTAACTTACTTTTTAAATCGATTTGCCCTTGGTATTTATCAACAAGCCTTTTTACAATTGATAAACCTACCCCGCTGCCTTCAATATTGACATTTCCTGTAGCGCGATAAAATAAATCATAAACCTTATCAAGTTCGACTTCAGCTATGCCTCGACCTGTATCGATAAATTCGATAACTGCCTGTTCATGATTTGCGAAAACCTTAAACTCAATTTTCCCTGTTTTTGTATATTTAAAAGCATTACTCAATAAGTTATTAAAAATAGTAATTAATCCCTCACGGCTCGCGTCGATATATAGGGCTTCTTCAATATGATAATCAAATTGTAAGTTTTGCTTGCCTAGTACTTTAAATTGCTCAGCCACTTCTCGCGCGATAACTGATAGAGAAAGTTGTTTGACTTCATCATCTCCACTTTCATCAAACCGCGTTAAAGTTAATAATTTATCGACTAACCCTTCTAAGCGCTTTGCATTTCGTAAAATTAAGTTCAGATCTTCACGTTTTTGCAACTCCCTCTCATTAGCTAATAATGCTTGAGTTGGTGCAACAAGTAAGCTTAACGGGGTTCTTAACTCATGTGATGCATGGGTAAAAAAGCGCACTTTATTTTCGAGGGTATTGCTCAAGGCAACAGCCTGCTTCTCTATGAGGCTTTTTTGTGTTGCTATTTCTTGAGTTCGCAACGTAACAAAGCGCTCTAACTCGTGCTTTTGACTGCGTAAACGACGTGTCCATAAAGTACTACACAACCAGATAAAACCAATCAATAAGATAAAATATAAACCATATGAAATTGGTGTTTGCCACCAAGGGGTTATCACGTGAAAGTTTATGACTAGAGGAGTTATGGCTTTTGCGCCAGCATTAGACGTTGCCTCAACGACTAACTTGTATTTCCCCGCAGGTAAGTTGGTATATTCAATTGCAATATTACTACCTGCTGCGGATCGCCATTGTTGCTCAAAGCCCGTTAAGCGATAACGAAACCTATTTTCTTTGGGCTCTTGATAATGCAGATAATTAACCCCTAGCGAAACCCTATTTACAGAGAACGGGATAGTTAAATGACGGCTTTTATCAACCTCATAATGCATACCTAACTCACTACCAATACTATTGCGTAACGGCTGATCATCAAAACTTAATTGCGTAAGTGCTAGCTTTGCGGATAACTGTTTTGTTGTTTGTGTACCAGGCGTAAAAACAGTGAGTCCTTGGGTACCACCAAATATTATTTTACCTTGACTGGTTTTGTAATATGCGCCCGCATTAAATTCATTCCCTTGTAAGCCGTCTTTAGCTTGAAAGTGTTCCATATTAAGTGTTTTGGTGTTCACTTTTACTAGACCATTATTAGTGCTTAGCCAAACATATTGCCCTTGCGATATTAGTCCATACACCACCTGATTTGGCAGTCCTTCCTCAATACCTAAGTGAATTATTCTACTGGATTTCGCTTTTATAATATTCACACCATTAGAAGTAGCAAGCCACATATCACTATTTTCAAGCAATAAAAATGCGCGTACCGTATTATGGCTGAGGCCTTCACCCTGCGATGATTTACTAAAATGAGTAACATTTTCAGAGCGCATATTAAATTTATACGCGCCACTGCCGTCTGTAGCAATCCACAGGTTATCATCTGAGCCTTGATACAAACTGGTCACTCGAGGAGCATCGATGTATAGGGCACTGCCTTGTTGAGGCTTGGCGTAGCTAATAAAATAGTTCAATTCTCTATCAAATCGAAACAATCCCCCCCCATTGGTGCCTACCCATACTTGATTACGGTTATCGACCAACAGGCTATAAATGCTGTTTTCACTCAAGCCATGATTACCGTCATCAGCATTATACCTAATGAGTTCGCCTTGTTTGGTGATCACGTTTATGCCGTCAGCCCAAGTACCGATCCACGTATTGCCAAGCTTATCTTGCGTAATTACTTTGACAGCATTGCTCGATAAAGCCAACGGTGATGACTGTGTATCTAAATGCTGTAATCGGTTAAATTTCTCATCAAGTATGTCAATACCGCCACCCCAACTTCCATACCATAGCCGCTGCTGTGGATCCTCATGTAGTGCCCATGAATCATTACTCGATAATGGGTCTGGCTTTTTTAGCTTTGTAAAATTTAAAGATGCGGGATCTAGCTTATTGATTCCATTTGCAGTACCGAACCACATAATACCCGTTTGGTCCTTAAATACGCTGTACACTCTGTTATGAGCTAAACTATATCTGTCAAACGGGTCATGCTTTAAATGAGTAAAACGCTTTTGTGATTTATCATAAATACTCACCCCTCCACCACGAGTGGCAAACCAAACCCGCCCAGTATCATCAAACTCGATATCCCGCACTTGGTTGCTAGATATCGAGTAGGGATCATTTGGATCATGACGCCAGTTTATGTATTCATTACCAGTTAGATTAATCCTGTAAACGCCTCCTCCTTGTGTAGCTAGCCATACATTGGAGTCTACATCCTCCTTAATTGAAAAAATGCTCGGATGTACTTTATGGCTATTAAAAACGTTATGTAGGTAATTATTAACAAGCTGATTTGTTTGCAAATTATAATGGAAAAGCCCACTGCCATGAGTGCCAATCCATAAAACACTATTAATCATTGTGAGTGCATAAACTGGTTTTTTTAAATGCTCTGCAATTATTTCAATTTTTGTGGAATCACGACTTATTCGATAGACAACCCCATCAAATGTGCCAACAAATAACCAACTTTTAATTGGAAGTACTGAGGTAATACGCTTATTTTTTAAAAATGGGGCAGCAAACTCATAGTTATAAAGATTCAGTTGATTCACCCCACCATGGCGTGTACCAATAAATAATTTATTTTGATTATCTAAAGCAAGGGGATAAATATAATTATTAGTTAAAGAGTTAGTATTTTTTGCAGATGCCTTAAAAACGTCAAAACGGTTGCCATCATACCGATTAAGACCATCTTGCGTGGCAAACCACATAAAGCCAAGTTGATCTTGCTCTATATTAAATACCACACTTTGCGACAAGCCCTCTTCGATACTGTAATGCTTAAACGCCGCAAAAGCACTTTCAACCTGAAAGAAACATAGAAAACTAGCTAATACCCATAGCTTAACTTTCATCCACTACTCTTTAATCTTTTTGTTATTAGGATAAAGAATAGACGAAACCTAAAATTAACACACGTAATTAGTTGGTTGTACCTGTTAATTTTTACTAATTCACATTTTAGTTAAACGTCTTCCTTTATATAACTGTGTATAGCGTATAATCAAGGTCACGCCACGTAATAACATAAAGCTAGTCATCGCTAGCCAGAGGCCATGGTTTTGCCACCCCTCGAATAACAAGAACACCCCAAAAAAGCCAACACCCGCAGAGATAATCATGGTATTTCTCATATCTTTTGCGCGCGTTAAACCTACAAATATACCGTCAAATAAAAAACAGCTCATTGCAGCAATCGGTAATATAATTAACCAAGGAAGATACCTATTAGCAGCGGTGATAACTTCAGGAACATCTGTTAATAGTGAAATGATTTGCGAACCGAACAAAGCAAAGAAAATACTGTATGCACACGCAAATATCCCCCCCCAAAACAAACTGACCCTCACCCATAAATGAATTTTACGCGCGCTATTTTGCCCTTTAGCGTGACCCACTTTAGCCTCACTTGCGTAAGCTATGCCATCTAATGCAAAACTCACTAACATTAAAAAATTCAGCAAAACAGCATTTGCTGCAAGGGTGACCTCTCCAATGCGCGCACCGTAAAAAGTCATAAAGCTAAAGCAAAGCTGCAAGATGAGTGAGCGAATAAAAATATCACGATTCAAACTGAGTAAATCCAGCATTTTTGCAGCACTGAACCAGTTTTCGAGAAATAGAGGCACGGCCATTTTTTTTGCTAACTTAAACACCAAACAAACCGCAAATACCAGTGCTGTATAATCTGCAATAACAGATGCCCAAGCTGCGCCTGCAACTTGCCAATCTAAAAAGACCACAAAATAGACATCTAATACAATATTTGTAACATTGGTCACTAACAATAAGTAAAATGGCCCTCGCCCGTAATGCACGCCGAGCATCCACGCTAATAACACTAGGTTACACAACGCGGCTGGGGCGCTGAATATTCGAATATCAAAATAACTGTAAGCTTGCTGTAAAACCTCGCTATTTGAACCCGACAGATAGGCGATAGCTTCCTTAATAAAGGGTGATAAAGCTAATAACGAGAAAGCGACAATTAATGCCAATACTAGACTGCGTTTTAATAAACCCGCTAATAAAACTAAATCTTGCTTACCATATGCTTGCGCGACCAACCCAGTGGTACTCATGCGTAAAAAACCTGCTAGCCAAAATAATAACGAAATTACTGAGGCTCCCAATGCAATCCCAGCTAAATAATGCGCACTACCAAGGTGACCAATTACCGCAGTATCAACAATTCCTAACAATGGCACGGTTATATTTGATAGTATCATCGGACCCGCTAACAACAGCAAGCTTTGATGGTGTGCCTTATGACGTTTAAGAAATTGTTTCACTGTGTTTTTCCAATCCTATTTTGGTTATCTTTACCTGCCAAAAGTGCAGTTATTTTACAATACCATCATGTTAGCGAAACGCTACCTGCAGTAACGAGTATCAGTGCTAATGCCTTCACTGAACACCTTAGCTATTTGCAGCAACATGATTTTGAGGTAATTCCACTCAATGAGTTATTAACGGCACTGCAAGCGGGGCAAAGTTTACCAGATAAAACGGTAGCGATTACATTCGATGATGGTTATAACAATAACTATGAACAAGCAGCACCTATACTGGAGAAGTTTAATTTTCCTTATACTATTTTTGTTAACCCTAAACTTATTGATGAAGGAAAAAGCTATGTTATGGGTTGGGATAAATTAAGAGAGCTTGCTAAAAAAGGAGCACTGATCAGTAATCATAGTGCTCAGCATGATTATTTACACAAAAAATATTACGACGAAAGTGATGCTCAATGGCAAACACGTATCAAACAAGATATTTTATCGTCACAGCAACGAATAAAAGAAGAAATTGGCCATGATTACAAATACCTAGCATACCCTTATGGTGAGTTTAACAATAAACTACAAGCATTAGTAAAAGAGATTGGCTTTATCGGTATTGGTCAACACTCTGGGGCGCTTGATGCAAATGCCGATTTTACCCGCCTGCCTCGCTTTCCTGCATCCGGTTTCTACAGTAAGCTAGAAACCTTGATAACTAAATTAAACTCACGGGCTTTTTCAATCAAAGAGCTGACTTACAACGACAGCGTTACAAACCAAAACCCTCCACAAATTAGTATTACATTTAATATGGGGGATTTTCACAAAAGCCAACTGGCGTGTTATGTCTCTGGTGTTGGCCAAGCAGAACTAAACTGGATCAGTAATGACACTGTCGTTGTTAATTCTTCGAAAAAGCTTAGCCGAGGGCGTTCAAGGTTTAACTGCACTGCGCCATCTAAAAAACACAAAGGCAGTTACTATTGGTTCTCACAACCTTGGGTAATTGTTAAATAACATCTTAATATCAATTTTTTTGCGCACGCTGCAATAATTTATGTGCCACTTTATCTAGTGGCACAATATCTGTTGCAGCATTTAATTCTATAGCGGCTTTTGGCATGCCCCACACAACTGATGTTAATTCATCTTGTGCTAAGGTATATGCGCCTTGTAACTTTAACGCCAATAGTCCTTTAGCCCCATCACTTCCCATACCTGTTAATAAGGCAGCTATGGTATTTTTTGGGCATACATTAACTAGTGAATTAAATAAGGTATCGACAGCAGGCCGATGGCGATTAACTGGTGGAGATTCATCTAAAACACAAAACAAATTTCCTCCTTGTTTTATCACACTTAAGTGTTTATCGCCGGGTGCTATATACGCAGTGCCTGACGTTAATTTATCACCGTGCTCAGCTTCTTTGACATTGATCATACAGGTTCGATTCATTCGCTGAGCAAACGAATTACTAAATACTGGAGGAATATGTTGGGTAATAACAATGGGTGGGCAATTTTTTGGCATCCTTAATAACACTTCCTTGATAGCTTCAGTCCCACCAGTAGATGCACCGATAGCTACCACGGCTTTTAAATCAAACTCAGAAATACTAACAACATCCTGAGGTTTATCTTGACTCATCTTAAACGAACGTACCCGGGCAGACGCAGCAGTGCGTACTTTTTGCTGCACTAATTGAGCGTATTGGGCAAATTGCTGTGATATGTTAACTGTCGGTTTAGCAATAAAATCCACAGCCCCGAGCTCTAGAGCTTCGAGTGTAATTGGCGAGCCTTTTTTTGTGAGTGTTGAAATCATCACTACTGGCATTGGCCGCAATCTCATTAAGTTTTTTAAAAAGCTGATCCCATCCATTTTCGGCATTTCAATATCAAGTGTAATCACATCTGGGTTCAGTTGTTTAATCATTTCACGTGCTTGGTAAGGATCTTCTGCGCAACCGACAACCATTAAATCCTTGGCTTGACTCAACACTTCAGTCAGCAGGCGCCTGATCAAAGGCGAATCATCAATAACTAACACTTTGATCATAGTTCCTCCTAAAATAGTTCTATGTCTGTTTGGGAATCTTGTTTTTCGATATCATGCAGGTAACGTATTTCACGTTTTTTAAGGGCATCACTATGCATTTCTCGTAACTTTTTCACTTGTGCCTTACCTGTTTGAGGATTAAATAACACCTTTCTTGGCCAAGGTCCGCCAACATCATGCGACACAAGCTCAAGCCCTTCCTCTTGTGCATATGCGCGAGCAAAGCGAATGTTTCCTAATCCAATATCTGTTGTAGAACGAATAATTTTCCCACCACCAAACAGCTTTATTTTTAAATTTTGTCGAGACCCACCATTTTTTATCACTTCGTTTATCAAAAATTCCATAGCCCAATTACCATAACGACAATTTAAGCTGTGAGCGCCGGTAAACTCAGTTCCTTTTTCCATGGGTAACATAAAATGGTTCATACCTCCTATACCTAAACGATCATCATAAATACACGCAGCAATACACGAACCAAGTAACGTTGTAATTAATTCATCATTCTTAGATACGTAGAACTCGCCCGGTAAAACTTTAACTATCATATGCTGCTTCCCAGCATCCCAAAACCGCTTAACATGTTCAAAACCAGGTAATACAGGTTTAAAGCTTTGCTTCATGCATCACCTTTTGATAAATCGTTCTCCCTAAGTTTTTAAACTCACTATGCTCTTTCCCCATGCTTTCAGAGTGGCCTAAAAATAAATGCCCACAGGGCGCCAAAATAGTGCAATACCGCTGGAAAAGCTGATCTTTGGTTTCTTTATCAAAATAGATAACAACATTACGGCAAAAAATTACATCAAAAGACCCCTTCATTGGCCACTCTTGTAGTAGATTCAATCGCTTGAAATGTATGTGTTGTTGCAACTCAGGTTTAACTTTAAACAGTTCACCGTCTTTACTTTTTAAAAACCAGCGCTTTAAATGGTGCTGCTCAAGACCACTAACATTCGCTGCGCTATAACTTCCTAGCTGCGCTTTTTTCAGTACGTTTGAATCTAAATCTGTGGCGAGTATCTTCACATCCCAATTATTCGGGAATAACTCATGTAAAGTCATGGCTAATGTGTAAGGTTCTTCACCACTCGAACATCCAGCAGACCACACTCTTACTCGCTTTGTTTGTTTATTAGCTTGTAACAACGCAGGAACAATGTGCGACTTTAAATATTCAAAATGGTGAGCTTCTCGAAAAAAAGATGTTAGATTTGTAGTAATCGCATTTATAAAATCACTAAATTCTTGCTCTTTATGAGCGTCTAAATAATCTAGATACTGTTTGAAGTTGGCTAACCGCAGAGTACGAATACGCCTTGCAAGACGAGAATAAACCATTTCGCGCTTGTGCTCTCCAAGTACGATGCCACATGCGCCATAAACCAGTGATGCAATTTTTTTAAAATCATTATCCGTTAGTAAAAACTCTTTCATTGCGCGCACTCGAAATGCCAAAAATGTTAAAACAAATCGGCAACTCAAAACCTATGGAGCTGCCCTTAAGCTTTAGCTAAAACTCTTCCCATTCATCGGAAGAGTCAGCAAAATCGTTGCCGCGAGGAGCGCTGCGAATATTTTGACTAGCTCGTGTTGGTGTTTTTGCGGTTGGCGTTGACTCAATTAAATCGGGCATCTCTTGCTGACTGAGTGAGAAAAAGTTCAGCAGCCTACGCATATCATTCGCCTGCTCCGACATAGATTCACCAGCAGCAGACGCTTGCTCAACTAACGCGGCATTTTGCTGAGTCATCTCATCCATTTGCGAAATAGCTTTATTTACCTGTTCGATTCCTGCACTTTGCTCTTCAGAGGCTTCTGTGATGTCAGAAATCATCTCTGTAACCTTTTGCACTGAACTGACAATATCTTGCAACGTTGCACCCGACTCATTAACCAGTAAAGTGCCATCTTCCACTTTACCAACACTATCCCTGATTAACTCTTTAATTTCTTTTGCCGCACCAGCCGAGCGCTGAGCAAGATTACGTACTTCACCGGCAACCACGGCAAAGCCACGTCCCTGTTCTCCTGCTCGTGCTGCTTCAACCGCGGCATTAAGAGCCAGTAGATTGGTTTGAAATGCAATTTCATCTATCACACTTATTATGTCAGCAATCTTCTTACTTGATTCATTAATGGCTGACATACTCACAACGGCTCTGTTTACAACTTCGCCACCTTGCATCGCTTTGTCACGAGTCTCCGCTGCCAAACCGTTCGCTACCTTAGCATTATCGGCATTTTGCCTAACCGTGCTGGTCATTTCTTCCATGCTTGAGGCTGTTTCCTCTAATGAAGATGCTTGCTCTTCTGTTCGTTGACTTAAATCTGCGTTACCTTGTGAGATCTCCTCTGCACCACTGGCAACCATAGTCGCCGAAGAGTTAATCCGATTAATCACTTCTGTGAGTTTATCTGCTGTTGCATTAGCGTCTGTTTTTAGTTTATCAAATGAGCCTTGGTATTCTTTCTCAATCCGAATAGATAAGTCACCATTAGCCATAGCATCCAGCATAATTCCAGTGTCAGTTACTGCATCATCAACAATACTGACTAAAC
This sequence comes from Pseudoalteromonas sp. APC 3893, assembly GCF_030408095.1. Taxonomy (NCBI): domain Bacteria; kingdom Pseudomonadati; phylum Pseudomonadota; class Gammaproteobacteria; order Alteromonadales; family Pseudoalteromonadaceae; genus Pseudoalteromonas; species Pseudoalteromonas sp. APC 3893. Next base: position 82,900 of record NZ_JASDCD010000005.1, on the reverse strand, counting down.
TATTTAAGCCTTTCGCTAGGCGAAGATAAAAGCCCTCTTTGCCAGCTTCATTTACACGCGTTTTCAGCTCACCTTTACCTGCAGCACTAACTAAATCAGCCATTTCTTTTTCAATAGCGACTTCATCGGTGCGATCTTCCCACTCAACAACTGTACCAATGCGCTCTTTTTCAGGTGTGAATATTGGGTTAGCAACAAGACCAAAAGTTCGCCCACCTACATTAATTTCTGTACTGTATATATTCGTTAATTTACTTAATAAATGTTGCTGGTGTGCAGGGTTTTTATGAAATACATCAATATTTTGCCCTAACAACTTACTGCTATTAAAATTAGGCAAATCTTTACGAATATCAGCTTCAGCTGCCGTCATCATATTTAGTACCGATTCATTCATATAAATAATGTCATTATCTGCATTTGCAATCATTGTATTCGTTGCAACACGATCCAATGCTCGACGTACTCGCAGGTTTTCTTCAGCTTCTCGCTTTTCTTCTTCTGCTTTATTAACACTATCAGTAATGTCTTGCCACTCAACAATTGTGCCTAAACGTTCACCGTCACGACTCAGCCAAGGTGTTGCGATTAAACTAAAAATAAGACCTGCCAAACGTAATGTTGCTTTATAAGGGTCATTTAAACTCGCTAATAACTGACGCTGATGCGCCGGTTGCTTATGAAAATCATCAACGCAGGTGCCTATTAAGTTTTCAACAGCAAAGCTAGGTAGTACTGTTTGAAGTTGGCTCTCACGTGCTTGCAGCATTTGCTTAACTTGCTCGTTAACGAAAATTATTTTTAAGTCGTTATCAGCAATCATCACATTTGCTTGGCACACTTCAAGAGCATTTGCGAGATTAGCAATACGTATTGCTTCTTCCGTTGCCGATTTTTGCTCACTAATATCGGTGGCAAATTTCACAACTTTTATAACCTGACCTTGTGAATCAATAACAGGGTTATACGTTGCTTGAATCCATATTTTTTTGCCATTATTTCCAATGCGCTTAAATTCATTAGAAATGAATTCACCTCCTTTTAAGCGCTGCCAAAATTGCTGATATTCACTACTAGCCACTTCATCCGGTTCGACAAACATAGAATGATGTTGGCCTTGAATATCTGCCAAGCCATAGTCCACAACATTTAAAAAATTACTATTTGCTGTAAGAATTCTTCCACTTGGCTCAAACTCAATAACAGCTAACGATTTATTCAACGCAGTTAGAACTAAATCACTCTGTGATTTGCTCCGTTGAGAATTACTAAACCACCCCATGTCCATCACCTTTTATATAAGTTTTTATTAGCTCGATTAACAGATACTCATATATCCATTGCTTTTTTTAGGTCGAGTAATGCAACCATTTTTTCCCCAACGTTTACTAATCCAGCAACAAACTCCGAGTTATCTGACTCTGTAAATGAAGGCACCATCTTCGCATCTTGCTCCATAATGCTATAAACATCAGACACAGCATCTACCGCCATGCCCATTATTTTACTTTGTTGTGCGCACTCGACTTTCACGACAATGACCACTGTTAAACCACCATACTCGATGTAGGGTAAGCCAAATCTCAGCCGCAAATCTAAAATAGGTACTATAGTTCCACGTAAATTAATCACACCTTTTACATAGTCGGGTGCATTTGGTATCGCGGTGATCTCTTCCCAGCTACGAATTTCTTGCACTGTTAAAATATCAACTCCATATTCTTCCTCGGCCATAATAAAGGTAAGGAACTGTTTTACGCCCTGGACGTTTTCAAGCACTAGATTATGGTCTAACTCACTACTCAGTGCGCTCATGACGCCTCCAAATTAGCTTGTGACTCAACAATTAACTCTTGGCTGCCTGGCTTTCTTAATCCGGATAATTTGATCAACCCGCTAATATCAACAATAAGCGATACGCGACCATCACCCAATATGGTTGCTCCTGAAACACCATCTACTTTTTGATAGTTTGCTTCTAAGCTTTTAATCACGACTTGTTGTTGCGATAGTAAATCATCAACCAATAAGCCTATTTTCTGATTGTCACTTTCAACCACAACCAATAAGGTTTTATCCAAAGTTTCAATTGCATCTTGATGATTAAATATCTGATATAGCCGTAGAATTGGAATGTACTCATCGCGTAACCGTAATACATCTAGGTCTTTGCCTACACGGCTCACTTTAGTGATATCAATTTGTAATGATTCAACGATAGAAATTAACGGAATAATATAAGTATGCTTAGCCACTCGAACTAGCTGACCGTCTAGAATTGCCAACGTGAGCGGTAGCCTAATAGTAAAAGTCGAACCAACCCCGGATGCAGAAGTCACTTCAACAGAACCATTTAAAGATTGAATGTTACGCCTTACTACATCCATACCGACTCCGCGGCCTGAAAGGTCACTCACTTCATCTGCTGTAGAAAAGCCGGGCATAAAAATGAGCTCGTTTATTTCATTATCTGATAACTCATCAGTTTCATTGATAAGCCTATTTGTAATGGCTTTTTGTTTTATTTTCTGAGTATTAAGACCTTGCCCATCATCCATAATCTCGATGACGATATTGCCACCTTGATGAAAAGCGTTAAGCGTCACAATACCCACGGGGTCTTTACCTGAGGCAATACGCTGTTCAACTGTTTCTAACCCATGATCTAAAGAATTTCTAACCAAGTGCACCATAGGATCTGATATTTTTTCCATCACAGTTTTATCAAGCTCTGTCTGCTCACCGATAAGCTTTAGCTCTACTTGCTTGTTTAACTTTTGCGATATATCTCTAACTAATCGCGGAAACCGGCTAAACACAAAACTAATTGGTAACATCCTGATACGCATCACATTTTCTTGCAAGTCACGAGTGTTGTGTGCCAGTTGCGCGAGCCCTTCTTGTAATGACGTTAATGTTGCCTCAGTAATTTCTTGCTCACCTAATTGACTTAACATCGCTTGCGTGATCACAAGCTCACCAACCATGTTTATTAATGAGTCTACTTTATCAATACCCACTCTGATTGAGGTTGACTCCACAGCTGTAGCAGGCGCTGAGACCTTAGCATTAATCGCGGCTTTTACTTCTGGGGCAGTGTTTTTTGATACTGAAGTGTTAACTTTAGAAGACTCAATGGTTTGAGCTTCTTTTGATTGTTTAGGCTGTTCATCATCTGAAAATAATCCACCACACAGAGCAATGGTTATATCTGCATCATCTTCAACCCATTCAAAAATTTCAGAGATGGCTTGCTCTGGTTTATCAGTGTTTAAAAAAAACCGCCAAGATAAAAAGCAGTCGTCTGCACTTAAGTCGGTTATATCTGGAACTTCGCTATGAAACGCAACAATTTCTAAATCACCTAACTCAGCAAGTTCACTGATCATATACAGTGGTTCATTGCCAGTTTTGAATAAATGATGATGTGGTTTAAAGTCAATCTGGTAGGTATTTACTTCGACTACGGTATCCGTAATGGTATTAGCTTGAGTTGAAGGGGTATCATCAAGCGCTAAAATTTTCTCAAACTGTTTTCTCAGCTCAATTGATTCGCTCAAGTCTAGCGCTTGCTCTGCTTGTAAAGCACTCAGCAGAGCTCTTAAACAATCTACAGATTTTAGTAATAAATTTACAAGCTCTGTCGTTAAAGTACGCTTACCTTCACGGACTTCATCTAACAATGTTTCTAGTACATGGGTAAACTCAGCAACTGAATCAAAACCAAAAGTGCCGCTCCCCCCTTTAATTGAATGAGCAGCACGAAATATTGTATTAATTGTTTCTGAATCTTCTTCGCCCGGCACCAAATTAAGCAGTTCAGCTTCCATGGCATCCAAGCCTTCAAAGCTTTCTTCGAAGAAAACTTCAAAAAACTGACTTAAATCTATACTCATGCCTCGCTCCCTAAATTAGCGAATCACTTTTTTTAAAACCGCTAATAATTGATCAGGGTTAAAAGGTTTAACTATCCAGCCTGTTGCTCCAGCTGCCTTACCTTCCACTTTTTTGTCCATGCCTGATTCAGTAGTCAGCATTAATAAGGGTGTAAACTTATAATTGGGTAAATTGCGCAGCTCTCTAATTAAAGTAATACCGTCCATAACAGGCATATTTACATCCGAGATCACAGCGTCAAAACCCTGCTGCTTAGCTATATTCAACGCCTCACTGCCATCCTTTGCTTCGGTTACATCAAAGCCAGCTTTTTTTAATGTAAAGCCCACCATTTGACGCATCGACGCAGAATCATCTACAGCTAAAATTCTTTTCATATACACCTCTTAATTTTCATTATCGAGTATTAAATATTCATTTAAACCTAATTGATTGATAACGTTCTTTAATGGCTCACTCTGTCCAATCCAAATTATTTTATGATGCACAGACAGTAAGTGTTTTTGTAAAGCACACAGTAGTTGAATGGACGCAGTATCAGCACGTGATACATCGCTGATGTCTAGGCAAACATCGTCATTAGTACTTAGCTCATTTAGCAAGTCTTGATGTAAAGATTCGACTTTGGTGATTGCTAACTCTTCAGGAAGCTTCAACATACTTTCATCACTTTGCGTAATTTACCAATTCATAACAAAAGCTTAGACTGAGTTGTGAAAAATGCCATATATGCATCGAAAAAAGAGGAAATTATTTATAGAGGGGGAAATAAAAGTAAAAAAAGAGGCCAACGCTTCCAAAAACAATCGAAAATATACTTAGTCTGCACTCTGCTTAAAGGGTTCTATAAAGTATTGATTTTAAAAATAAATACTAATAGTCCCCTCTAGCTAGAAACTAATTAATTATCCAGAGTTTTGGTTACTCATTAATAGCAATTTATTGATAGTAGTCAGCTATCAATTTAAATTCACTAATTAATGATTTAGCATTAATTAATGGAACACTACCTTGTTTAAACTCAGGTTTAAATATTGCCCTTACAGCCCCACGTGAATCAACCATAGCAACAGAAGCGCTGTGATCAACAGCGTACTCTTGCTCATCACTGTCACTAATGGCATAAATTAATCCAAGCTCACGCACCAATGGAAATAAGTCTTTATGTTCACCTGAAACGGCTAAAAAATCAGAGTTAAAATAATCAATATAGGCTTTGCGTTTATCTGCGGTATCACGCTTGGGATCCACAGATAAAAACCAAATTTGCAGTGGATATTGCTCACTTAACGCCTTGTGCACCGCGTTTAACTTTGCCAGCGTTAACGGGCAAATATCAGGGCAACTGGTGTAACCTAAAAACACTAAGTTCCACTGCCCTTCAAAAGCCGCTTTCGTCACTTGATTATTATGTTGATCAAGTAATGCAAAATCACTAAGTGGTTTAGCTTGCTCATAGACTAACGCTTCTACATCAGGTTTAGTCGCGTCACTGCATGATGCTAATAGCAACAGGCTTATTAACATAAAAAAACGTTTGCTAAGTGTCCGAGTTAAAAACTTCATATGACCAGCCATTTATCAATAAATAAGGCGATAAAGAGTATCATTAAATGGATAATTGAAAAACGAAATAAATCCATTGCAGTGTTATCCACCGGCGCTATTTTTAGTTTTATGGCTTTATACATAAACACCGCGTTTAATACACATGCAGCCACTAAATATATTAAGCCCGACATACCAATTAAATAGGGCAGCACGCACACCAAAGCAAGTAAAATAGAATACGCAATCACGCACGTTTTGCAAAAATCGATACCATGTGTCACTGGTAGCATTGGAATCTTTGCTCGCTCATAATCACTTTTACGGGCAATGGCTAGCGCCCAAAAATGAGGTGGGGTCCAAGTAAATATAATCATCACTAATAGCCAAGGCGCAGCGGCCATTTGCCCTGTTTCAGACACCCAACCCAGTAAAGGCGGCATTGCTCCAGCCAACCCGCCAATGACAATATTTTGCGGTGTCGCACGCTTTAAAAATGAGGTATAAATAAACGCATAACCCACTAAAGCAAATAACGTTAATATCGCGGTAAGGGTGTTTGCCCAAATTACCAACATGGCAAAACCAGTTACTCCAATAACACTGGCAAAACTTAAGGCATGAAATTTTGATAAGCGCCCTTTTGCCACCGGCCGGTGCCTAGTGCGGGCCATTTTACTGTCAATTTCACTATCAACCACATGATTAATTACCGCTGCCGCTGCCGATAGTAAACCTATGCCTAATAAACTTATAAACTGCACCCCAACACCGCGCCCAACATCAGGGGCTAGTGCTAAACCAACCCATGCTGTTAACACCAGCATTGCGACCACTTTAAATTTGCTAATAGCTAAATAGTCTTTAAATAACTCTGTCAGTTGGTGTGGTGCATCTTTTGTTATCGTTAATAAATGTGCCATAACAGTCTCCTAAGTGCGGGCTTTTAAATAAAAGCATAAACGAACAAGGGTAATTAACAGTATGGCTGCCATTAAATTATGTGCCAGTGCTACACCCAAAGGAAAATGCCAATGCACCACAGCAAGGCCTAATGCTATTTGGCAAAACAAAGCAACGAGTACAAATACACAGCAGTGTTTAATTTTTGTAGAAATCGCATGACTATATATACGCCACATAATCAACGCGAGCACCACACAGGTAACCAGTGCCCAAATCCTGTGCAGTAAATGAATCGACATTCTCGCTTGTTGTGAAAGCACGCCATATTCATAAGTACTGTGCTCCATAGGTAACTGAAATACACTACTCAGTGAAAATGGCTGACCATAACTGCAAAGCGGTAAACCATTGCAATGAGGTGCAGCATAATTAGCGGCAAGCCAACCACCCAATGCAATTTGTAATATCAATACCACTAACGCAACCAAACTTAATTTAAAATGGCGCCTCGCAGGTGCATCTCCGCCATCAATAGGTTTTGAGGTTAGCCGTAAGTACAGTAGCGCCACTAGCGACAAAATACTAAAACCACCAAGTAAGTGCCCCATCACGATTAAGGGCTGCAAATTCATGGTGACTGTCCACATTCCAAGTGCAGCTTGAAAGATGACTAATATGAGCAATAGTAACGGCAACCCCACAGGCATAGTCGGCTGCTTGCGCTTAATAAACGCCACAATAAATAGCGCTAAAATTAATACCCCTAACGTGCCAGCAAAATAGCGATGAATCATTTCTTTCCATGCTTTTGCAGTTTCGAACATCATATCTGGGTAAGTTTGCTCAACTAACGCAAGATCAGCAGCATGCTTTGGTACCGTTAAAAAGCCGTAACATCCGGGCCAGTCTGGGCAGCCTAACCCCGCATCACTCAAACGCGTGTATGCACCAAGTCCAACCACTAAAATAGATAAAAAGAAGGTCACGACCACTAAATATTTATAGTTTTTATACATAATCAGCCCCTTAGATAAAATTAGCTTGAGCGTGAATAGTTAAGTAATTTTTTTAAATCTTTTAATAACCCTTTTTGCACCAACCGATTTTGCTGCAGCTCTTGCTGATAGGGGTATTGCAAAACCACCAACCCCATATGATCTATTAAATATAAACTCGCAGGTTCCAGCTCAGCGGTTTCGGCTAATTGTCGCCACGTTGAACCTTGCTTTTGTGGGCTGCCTAAAATAACCATATCGACTTTGCCTTGGTTTTTACCCAGTGCTACATACAAATTATCGAGTGCATGTAATTGCTCTGCACATGCTTGTTGGCACTGTTTAGGATGATTTAAAGCAATCGTCCACTGTTTATGCTCTGAGTTTTGCCAGTTTTTAAGTTTTATTTCTGTACTTAAAAACACGCCATTATTTGTTGCAGCTGAAGGGATCCATTCAAACTTTAGTGCTAAATAGGCCAATACTAAGGGCACTAAACAACAGCCGATAAAAATAATCATTAGTTTGTTTTTCATTTTAATTCCTTCTTTTACTAGCAACGATGGCAACCACAACGCAAGACAAGCCAATCAATAGCCATTGAACTGCATAGCCATAATGCTTTTGCGGACTCATTACTACAGCTTGGTAATGAGGTATGCCAAAAGCATCACCAATACCTTGGCGATAGCCAATAAAATCAACTAAGGGCTGCTGTGCATGTTTTGCAAATAGCGCTAAGTCGATATTTTGTACGCGTTTAGGCCAATCATTGTTTTGCTCTTGGTGCTCTGGGCTAGCTAAAGTAAAGCCGCTGAGCTTGCCCTGCTTTAGCTGAATATTAATGTCGATTGCGTTTTTAGGTAGGGTGATAGACGGTAATTGCTGACGAGAGGCTGGCGCTTTAATCCAGCCAAAATTAACTAATATCGGCGTTTGACTATGTGTAGGTTTAAATAATGCTAAAACATCATAACCAACCTGCCCTTGCACGACTTGGTTATCTAACAACCAATAATGCACCGCATTTACAGTGCCAGTTAAAGTGGCTTGAATACCAGTTTTATTCCACTCACTGGGCAACGCCAATACTTGCTGCCACGGCATAACCCCTTTAGATTGCACCTTAGCTATATGCGACAATTGCAAGCTCTTCGCTTGACCTCGCTGTATTTGCCAATAACCTAAACGTAAGCACACCAATACCACAACTATCACCACGCAAATGATGAAAATTGAGCTAAGCTTTTGTTTACGCCATAAAATTAGCTGCATAAAGGTGAACCCAGTGATTATTAAAATTATTATCGTACTGTTGTTATTATTTATACTTTTTAACTTATTTAGAGCTTTATTTATTATGGTCTCTGGTCGCGATAATGGGCGGCCAATGTCACACTATTTAGGCCGCCGCGTGATGTTCTCTGTCATCGTACTTATCATTGTAATTGCCGCACTTAAACTCGGTTACATCTACCCAAATGCCAACCCTACAACACATATACAAACACAAATAAACATAACCAAACCACATCAACAAAATGCCAATACCAAGCAGCCGCCTGAAAAGCAAAGTGTTTATCTGGGCTAAAGTGGCCTTTTAATATTCTGAAAAAGACCACCAATAAAATTATGGTTCCCAGCGTTACGTGCATACCATGAAAGCCCGTTAGCAAGAAAAACGTATTACCGTATACTCCGGCGTCTAAGGTGAGACCTAAGTCATTGTAGGCATGGATATACTCTTCAACTTGTAGCCCTAAAAAAGCAACGCCAAGTAAAATAGTTAATCCTAAAAATGCTTTAAGTGGGCCACGCTTATTATTCTCCATCGCAACATGGGCAAAGTGTAGAGTCACCGATGAAATCAGCAGGATCACGGTATTTATCAATGGCAAACCTTGCCAGCCCATGGCTTGTGTTGTGCCACCACTTGGGGTTGTTACTAATGGCCACATAGCTTCAAATGTGGGCCATAGCACTTCGTTGGTCATGGCGTTATTGCCAGCGCCTCCAAGCCAAGGTACTGAGATCATTCGCGCGTAAAATAAAGCACCAAAGAAGGCCATAAAAAACATCACTTCAGAGAAAATAAACCAGCTCATACCTTGGCGAAATGATCGATCCATTTGCGCGGAGTACAAACCTTGGTGCGACTCATCAATCACATTTTTGAACCAGCTAAATAGCATATAGAGCAAAATAGCGATGCCACCATAAAGTACATACTGGCCAGAGCCGCCTTCTGAGTTTACTTGCATCACAGTCAGTGCTGCACCAACAGCAATTAAAAATAATGCCACAGCGCCTACAATTGGCCATGGGCTTTGCGCGGGTACATAATATTTATCGTAATTTTGATTCATTTCACTTGCTCCTAATTACTAGCCACTAACTGGCTACTAATATCAAACACGGTATATGACAAAGTGAGTTCTTCTACTTCATCGGGCAGCGCGGTATCAACATAAAAAAGCAACTTAAATTCCACTTCCTCACCAGCTTTTAATGGTTGTTGATCAAAACAAAAGCAGGCCATTTTATGTAAATATTTGGCAGCCTTTCCGGGCGATACTGAAGGCACCGCTTGCATGACTTTGTTTTCATTACTGAGGTTCTTTGCTTTAAACAACACTTCGCGCATTGCACCGGGTTTTACGACCACGCTGTACTCTTGTGATTGCACCTCAAATGGCGCACCACTTTGTGCATGAGTGGTAAAGCTAACATCAACTTGGCGTGACTCAACAACTTGCGTACTTTGCTTCGCTTGCTCAAGAGAAGGCTTACCATTAAGCCCGGTGATATCACAAAAAACATCGTATAAAGGCACCAAAGCAAACGCGAAGGCAAACATGCCAAGGCATATTAAAACTAAGCGCTTAAACAAAGGTGCGTGATTCATTACTTGATCTCCGGTGGTGTGTCAAAGGTATGATATGGCGCAGGAGAATCAACTTCCCACTCTAGCCCTTGCGCCCCATCCCACACCTTCGCAGGTACTTTCTCGCCGCCTCTGGCACATTTAAAAACCACCACAACAAACAGCAGTTGTGATAAGCCAAAGGCAAACCCACCAATACTAATAATGGCGTTAAAGTCAGCAAATTGCAGCGCGTAATCTGGGATCCTCCTTGGCATACCCGCAAGACCAACAAAGTGCATCGGGAAAAACAATACATTCACACTGACCAAAGACAGCCAAAAATGCCATTTGGCTAAGGTGATATTAAACATATTTCCAGTCCATTTTGGCAGCCAATAGTAAGCCCCAGCCATGATTGAAAAGACCGCGCCAGTAACAAGTACATAATGGAAATGCGCCACAACAAAATAGGTATCATGATACTGAAAATCAGCCGGTGTAATTGCTAGCATCAGCCCTGAAAAGCCACCTAAAGTGAACAACACAATAAACGCAATACTGAATAACATAGGCACTTCAAAGCTTATTGAGCCTCGCCACATGGTCGCCACCCAGTTAAATACTTTTACCCCTGTAGGTACCGATATCAACATGGTTGAATACATAAAAAACAATTCAGCAGCCACAGGCATACCCGTGGTAAACATATGATGTGCCCACACAATAAAACTTAGTAATGCTATTGATGATGTGGCATAAACCATCGAGGCATAGCCAAATAGTTTTTTCCGTGAAAAGGTAGGCACTATGGTCGATATGATGCCAAAGGCAGGTAAGATCATTATGTACACTTCAGGGTGACCAAAGAACCAGAATATATGCTGAAACATCACCGGATCACCGCCACCGGCCGCATCAAAAAAGCTAGTGGCAAAGTATTTATCTGTTAGTACCATGGTCACAGCGCCTGCTAAAACAGGCATAACCGCAATCAATAAAAACGCAGTAATAAGCCAAGTCCATACAAACAACGGTAACTTCATCCAAGACATACCAGGGGCGCGCATATTCACTATGGTAACAATCACATTGATTGCCCCCATAATGGAACTAATGCCCATAATGTGAACGGCGAATACAAATAAAGCCGTGTTGTCATTACTGTAAGTCGTAGACAGCGGGGCATAAAAAGTCCAGCCAAAAGCGGGGCCACCACCTGGCATAAATAGTGATGCTAATAGAATCAAAAACGCAAATGGTAGAATCCAGAAGCTCCAGTTATTCATTCGCGGTAATGCCATGTCTGGCGCACCAATCATCAGGGGTATCATCCAGTTTGCCAGCCCAGTAAATGCCGGCATGACAGCACCAAACACCATTATCAAACCATGGACTGTGGTCATTTGATTAAAAAAGTGCGGGTCAACTAATTGTAATCCTGGCTGAAATAATTCAGCACGGATCACCATCGCCATGGCACCACCGATCAAAAACATGGTCAGTGAAAATATTAGATATAAGCTCCCGATATCTTTATGGTTAGTCGTAAACAGCCAACGCTTAAACCCAGTTGCGCAGTGATGATGTCCAGCATCGTGATGCGCAGCGCCGTTATTATTTTCGTCTGTTATGCTACTCATTACTTAGCCTCCGCAGTTGCATCAATCAAAGCCTGAATTTGGCTAGGTTGAACCACATCACCCGTGTCATTACCCCATGCATTACGCTTATAGGTAACAACCGCCGCAAGTTGCTTTATCGATAGTTGTTTTACAAATGCTTGCATTGCAGTGCCCGGGCGACCATGAACTACGACATCAATATGCTCATTAACATCTCCCAATACCACAGGGCTATTTTTAAGCGCCGGGAAGACGCCAGGTAACCCTATACCGGTAGGTTGATGGCACGCTGCACAACTGGCCATATAAACTTGTTCACCTAAGGTCATTAATTCTTCTTTAGATAAGGTTTGATCCATCAATGCTGCATCTGCGGCAGCCGCTTTTTGTTTAGCTTGCTTGGCATCGGCTAACCAATTAACAAAATCTTGCTCAGACTTCGCTTCAACCACCACAGGCATAAAGCCATGATCTTTACCGCATAACTCAGCACACTGGCCGCGGTAAATACCTTCTTCGTTAATTTTGGTCCATGTTTCGTTTATAAACCCAGGGTTGGCATCTTTTTTAACTGCAAAATCAGGCACCCACCATGAGTGAATAACGTCATCCGATGTCATTAAAAAGCGAATCTTTTTGTTGATTGGTAAAACTAAAGGTTTATCAACTTCGAGTAGGTAGGTATCTGTTTTATCGGCTTGGTTGGCAATTTGGTCGTTCGGTGTTGATAAAATTGAATAAAAACTAACGTCTTCCCCCATATATTCATAATGCCACTTCCACTGAGAACCTGTCACTTTAATGGTAATGTCAGCTTTGCTGGCATCCTCCATCGCAATTAAGGTTTTTGTCGCAGGCACTGCCATTGCAATTAGAATGACAAACGGAATCGCAGTCCAAAGTATCTCAACCTTGGTGCTTTCATGGAATTGGGCAGGTATCGCCCCTTTTGATTTGCGGTGATGTATTAAAGCCCAAAACATAACGGCAAAAACAATCACCCCAATCACACAACAAATTATAAATATTGTCATGTGCAGTTGATAAACATTATTACTTATATCGGTTACACCTTCGCGCATATTAAATTGACTATTTGCCAATAATTGCTGCGGCAGCATAAATAATATAAGGCACAAGGTAGAGCTCAGTTTACCCATGTGACGGCTCCTTTTGATGCTATTGCTAACGCAAAGCGAAAAGGCGGCACTGCTTTTTTCGCGCCAATTCGTTATTTTTATTGTAACTGGTTAAATTAATCTCTTCGCATGCAACAATAAATTGCAGCAAGGCCCCAAAAGATCAGTCGTTAACACAGTGTATTAACCAATTAGTTAAAAAATGAACAATTAGCAAGTTTTAGTGCAAATAAAATTCTATTTTGGTGCAAAAATAACAATACAAAATCAGCGCGTTATTTTAAATTCAGGTGAGGAAAGAAATGGCTAAAAGCAGGAGGTATCTAGCTTATATAGAGCTTTAGTAGCTACAGACAAGTGCTAAAACTAGCAGTTAAATAAAAATATAAAAGTGAAAGCACCAAATATCACCAATTTGGTGCAAAATAGGTTTACATCCAATCAGCATTACGGATCACACCGACTGCAAGCCCTTCAATATTAAAAGACTCATGCTCTAAGTCTACTTCAATTGCAGAAAACTCTTCATTTTCGGCGTGCAACAAAACTTTACGCCCGGCTTTTTCTAGGCGCTTTACAGTTACATCATCATCAACACGCGCTACCACTACTTGGCCGTTTTCAGCAACTTGGGTTTTATGCACCGCAAGTAAATCACCATCCATAATGCCAATATCTTTCATACTCATGCCTTGTACACGCAATAAAAAATCAGCGGCAGGCTTGAACATTAAAGGGTCAATCTGGCAATGGCTTTCAACATGTTGTTGCGCCAAGATAGGTTCACCCGCTGCTACTCGGCCTATTAATGGTAATCCGAGCTGCTCTGGCTCATCTTCTTCCACCAGCTGAATACCGCGGCTTGCACCCGGCTTCATTTTAATAACACCTTTTTTAGCCAGTGCTTTTAAGTGCTCTTCGGCAGCATTAGCGCTTTTGAAACCTAAAGTTTGCGCAATTTCAGCACGCGTAGGTGGCATGCCAGTATCTTTGATAAACACTTTGATTAATTCAAGAATTTGAGCTTGACGATTCGTTAATGGGCGCATACAACTGGTTTTCCATACAGTACATTTAACTGTGAGTATATACAGTTATTTGAAAATCGCAAATTTTAAATTCGCTAGCTTTAACCCTTCTTGATTACCATCTGGTACTCAGCAATAAAGTAGCGCTATTTAAACCATCATCAGATTTCAAAGATGAGCCTAAACCAAACTTCAACGCTATATGTTCATTAAACCAATACTGTGTTTGCAACTCATAATTATCATCTCGATCGCCTCGCCCATGTACGTTAGCAACTACGCCAACAGACCAGTCTTGATTAACGTAATACGCTGCTCGGCCTTGGATGTAACGATACCGCCCTGCCAATTGCTTTGCCTCTATATCCCAGCCTTGATTATTATTGATATTAGTCCAGCGAATGTAAGGCGCATAACTCCACTCAACCGAAGTTAGCTCCTCGCTTGGATAAAAGTGACGTGTTTCTTCCACCCGACTATAAAAAGCAGTTAAGCCAATTTGCAATTGATCGTTTATTTGATTACCTATCGATGCATTGAGCAAAGAACTATCTGATTGCCAAATACCGCTATCATCATCCACATGCTGTACACCAGCCGCCAGAATAACGCCATGCTGCCAATAATAAGTCGCATCACTGGTAATATAATACAGGTTATCATTAGCAAACCCGCCGATAGCGACATTACTCACTCGATGCAAATGGCTTTTCAACTCTTGAGGGCCCGATAAGGCGTCCAAATCATCATTAAAATAACGATACCTCGCGCCTAGAAATGCTTTATCTAACCCGCTTAAATCTGTAAATCCCACTTCAACTTGATGGTTTATAGCTGCATAACTTGGAAAAGCTAAGCCGCTAATAAATATCGCTATTATTTTTTTCATTGCTACGTCCAAAATGTAATTTTAGGTACATTTTAACGATTTTGATGATCTTAACTGTAGGAAAGTGTACAAAAGTGTAGACTGGTTTTAAATTTTCAATTAAGGACATTCCATGACTATTTGGTATCAACCAATCACCTTAGAACAGTGTAAGCAACTTGATGAGGGCATTAACGGCCAAGGCACATTAATGAAAACAATGGGTATTGAAATTAGCGAAATTGGTGATGACTACTTAGTTGCCACTATGCCCGCGATACCTCAACATCATAATCCTATGGGCATGGTACATGGCGGTGCCAATGTCGTACTTGCTGAAACGGTTGCCAGTTATGCAGCAAACTTTGTGATTGATTTTACTAAGTTCTATTGTGTAGGCCAAGAAATCAACGCTAATCACTTAAAAGCTTCACGCAATGGAACTTTAACCGCAATAGCAAAGCCTATTCATTTAGGTAGACGTACTTCAGTATGGGAAATTAAAATAACAAATAGTCGCAACGAACTATGCTGCGTATCAAGAATGACCGCAGCAGTGGTTGAACGTAAAAATTAGCTTTCGATAGGGTAAATAGTTATTTCAACACCCGCACCAATTGCAGATATTCTAAGTAGAGTGTCTGCTTGCAGTGCTTGATTAAAGCATTTCGGTGAAGTACCCGACTCAAAGCCAATATCAAATGTACGCCGAGAACACGACAACCACTGTTTTAATGCATTACGTGAGCATGATTCTATTAACTCACATAAGTGGTTAATCGCTTTATCCGGTGTAGATACCTCAATATTTGCTTCTACACGCGCTAATTGACGATATTCATCGTGGTCATAATGTAAAACTGTGGCAATTTTTTTTAAGTCAGCCACTAGCGCACTAATATCTTGTTTAGACTCAAGCTCTAGATCTACGTTTAAAAATTGAATTTCCGACATTTGTAGCTTTACCCTTAACCCATGTTAAATACACCGCAAACTTTAACCTAAATTTGTATATATACCAAATCATCTATTACCTGCGACAATTTGCCACATTGGCAAAAGCCCCCTAACCTATAAAATATCGCACTGAAAAATAACAATAAATGAGTAAGTAATGAACAAACGCATTTTCAAGCATGCACGAAAAATTCATAAATGGCTTGGTTACATACTCGCACTACAAATCTTTGCATGGCTATTAGGTGGTTTAGTGATGAGTGCAATTCCTCTCGATAAAGTACATGGCAAACATTTAGCATTGCGCTCCCTTGAAAACCCGTTTACGCAGGTCGACTACCCTACATCACTTGATAACATTGTTTCTCAGGTGGCGCAGCCAATAAAAATAAATTACACCCACTTTTTAACAACACCTATTATTACTGTGACGAGTGAAAATGAAGAGCACAGTTTTAACGGCTTAACTGGCCGCCCTTTCATTGCGCCAAGTAAAGCGCAAATAATTGCTAATGCACAAGCTCATTTATTAATCGATGCCAAAGTAAATGCAGCGGCTAAACTCGAAATAGGCCCAAGAGAAGTAGGCTATAAAGAAAATATTTGGCAAGTTAGCTTCGATGATAATTTTAATACAACCCTGTATTTATGGGCTGATAGTGGCAAAGTTATCACTGTTCGTAGCACTATTTGGCGGATTTTTGACTTTTTCTGGATGTTACATATCATGGACTACGATGAACGAGAAGACTTTAATAACCCTTTGTTGATTAGCTTTTCGGCAACCAGTGTGCTGTTCTGCCTCACAGGAATTACTTTGTTACTGCAAAATGTTCGTCTTCGTCGTCGTAAACGCTAAATAAACCCTATCGGGGCAGAATCTCTGCCTCGCTTATCATTGCATTTATAACAACTCAACCCATTCAACCGATTTACCAAATAGAACAATCACTCTAAAATAGCGTTTCCTGTAGTTCACTTAAGTGATTGGATATGCCTTATTTTATTATTGCGTTAGTAATTTCCCTTGCAAGCTTTAACCTTCACAGCGAGCAGTTCACCCGCTTCTCAACAGCGAAAAGACATTTAATAAAAACGTTACCGAGTGATGCCAAAAGCATTTACTGTGACTGCGATATAAAACGCCAAGGTAAAAAATTAATACCCGACCCTTCAGCATGCGGCTATAAACCACGTAATGCCATTACCCGCTCAGGTAAACCAAATGCACGGGCAGTGCGTATTGAGTGGGAGCATATAGTACCGGCATGGGAGTTCGGCCATCAGTTACAATGCTGGCAAAATGGCGGCCGTAAAAACTGCGTGAAAACCAGTGAACAATTTAGAAAAATGGAAGCCGATATTAATAACCTAGCCCCAGCTATTGGTGAAATTAACGCAGATAGATCGAATTATCGTTTTGGTATGGTTGCAGGTAACGCAACTCAATATGGTAGCTGCCAAGTAAAGGTGAATTTTAAACAACGGGTAGTTGAACCACCTGCCTATTCACGCAAACGTATTGCAGATGCTTATTTTTACATGCAAAAAACCTACGGATTAAAAATATCTAATAAGCAACAGCAGTTATTCAAAGCGTGGCAAAAACAAGCTTTTGCTGAAAAAGAAAGTAAAGCTGCACTTTAAAAGATAAACAAGGCGCAGTGTGCGCCTTGAGCTTTTTATAAATTAAATATCTTGATGTGGGCCAAATACTTCATAATGAATACGCGCAGCATCTACATCAAGTGCAAGTAATTGCTGTTTAATAGCAGCCATAAAGCCGCTAGGTCCACAAATATAAAAATCACCGTCCACTAATGGTAACTGCTGAGCAACTGCACTGATATTCATTAAACCAATAAAATCAGCTCCCTCTCCACCTTGATTAAACCATGTATAGCAATTTAAACGCTCATGCGTTGCGGCTTGTTCAGCCAAAAATTGATTAAACGAATGCTGCTGAGCATTTTCACAAGCATGCAAGTAAGTGACGGCTTGGTTCGACGTATCGCTTAATAACGTTTGTAACATTGGCAACATAGGTGTTTGACCAACCCCCGCTGAAATTAACACCACAGGTTTATTATTTACACGTAAAAAGAAGTCCCCTGCTGGCGGGTAGAGCTCTACAACGCTCCCTTCGTCTAGCGAATGCAAATAATTTGATACAATACCTGCAGCTGGTAGCAATTCTTTTTTCACACTAATACGGTAATTTTCACCATTACTTTGCTGGGAAATAGAATACTGACGTATTTCGCTATATTGTGCCTCTTCAGGCTTAACTTTAATTCCCAAATATTGCCCCGGCTTGTGGGCGATTACTGCTTTACCATCTACAGGAGTAAGTGTAAAACTTGTTACCAATGCTGATTCTGGTTGCTTTTTAGTGATCATAAATTGACGTGTTCCTGACCAGCCACCGTGATTATTTTTACTGTGCTCATAAAGAACAGCCTCTTCAGTAATACAAATATCAGCAAGTAACGCATACGCTTCACGCCATGCATATTCAACCTCTGGCGTAAACTGCTCTGGGATCAGCTCCTTTAAAGTACCAATTAAATGTCCGCCCACAATCGGATAATGCTCAGGCAAAATATGCATACTGGCATGCTTATGATTAATACGTGCTAATGCTTCTTTTAACACGGCCAGATTATCAATATTTTGCGCATATGCCGCCAATGCGTTAAAAAGAGCAAACTGCTGACGTCCGCTGCGCTGATTCGCCATATTAAAAATATCTTGCAGCTCAGGGTTATGGCTAAACATGCGATTATAAAAGTGCTCCGTAACAACGGTCCCAGCTTGTGCGAGCAAAGGCACAGTGTTTTTTACAATATTGATGGTTTTTTCAGATAACATACTACTTTCCTATAACTAAAATAATAATTAACCACGCCGCCCATCAACACGACGCCGCGTTAAAATAGGAATGCAATGGAGTAGAAACAACACAAATGCCACCAACCACAATACAGCGCTAAGCTGCCACGCAATATGCGGCCCAATAACAAAGGGTAATAACGAACGAACAATCGCTGCAACAAGCACTAAAGCAAATGCCACAGCCATAAAATGTGGAATAGTTAAAGGACGTCCTGTATGACCATGAGATACACGTGTCATCATGGCTAAAATCATCATGCCAATGGTTCCGATAGTGATCATATGCAGCGCATCTTTAAACAAAATAACAGGGTTATAAAAACTCAATGCAAGTAATACTAAGCCGACGCCAAGTGCTAAATACGAAAAGTGCAACGACCAGAGCAATGGCACTTTGAGCGTTTTATTATTCCACCACAATACTGAACGCCATACATGTAATACAGCCACAACAGCCAATGCCCAACCAGGATTAACGCTTGATATAAACAGCTGACTGATAAAATAAAGCGCAACAGCAAACAACGAGCTATAAAGCAGCACTTTATCTAAACGTGGCGTACGCACTTGCTCAGCTAAACCTAAACCGCGGGCGGTAAAAAAGGGCAGCACTCGCCCCGCAACCACACCAACGAGTAGCGTCATTACCAACACAGCCGTATCAACGACAGCAAGTGCCAGCAGCATGTTCTGCTCAATAACCAACCATAAATAGATGATATTTAACGCACACAAGGCGCTTAAAATCGGCAAAAATTGATAGTTATTTTTGTTATTTGCTTTAAGCAACATGTTAGCCAGCGCCGTAATTGCTGCTAACCACCAAAGTAATTGCAGTAATAACACCCCATACAAATTAAAGTTTTCAATGTCAGTACCGGTGATGAAGAACACACCTCGGGCTGCCAGCCACACAAAAGTTAGCAACATCAATTTATTGCCGCTGATACTTGCTACGCCAGTCCAGGTTTGTGCTGCGGTTAATAAAAACCCCACCGCAACGGCGCCTGCAAAACCAAATAGCATTTCATGAGCATGCCATAATGTTGCTGGCATGCTTAATTGCCAACTCGCGTTACCCGTTAAAATTAACAGCCAATAAGCCATGGATAAAACAGCGAGTAAACTCGCGCCTAAAAAGTAAGGCCGAAATGCTAACCCCCAAAGCGGCCACTGTCCTACTTGATAAAAACGGATCTGTTTAGGCATGGGTTCGGTTAAATTAATAGGTCGCATTATCGTACCTCTCTACCTAAGCTATTGAGTGCAATACAGCGAAGTACATAACTAATTTTTAAAATAGTGGCAGCGATGATGGTTGAAATATGAGCTGAAATTTGCAGCTTTATCGTTAACAACTCTGCAAGTGGATAACTTAATAGCACGGTGATAATTAAGCTAACTGTACTCAATACCAAGGCCCAATTAGCAGCACTTAGTAAACGAATATAGAAATCTGTTAAATCGTTATAAATCGATGTGTGGGCAGTCATACAATCACCATTATTTAAATATCTACACGATGTACTGCATGGAGCGAGCCAAGTTTAAAATA
The DNA here is from genome assembly GCF_030408095.1 of Pseudoalteromonas sp. APC 3893. Lineage (NCBI taxonomy): Bacteria > Pseudomonadati > Pseudomonadota > Gammaproteobacteria > Alteromonadales > Pseudoalteromonadaceae > Pseudoalteromonas > Pseudoalteromonas sp. APC 3893. The sequence continues at coordinate 62,624 of NZ_JASDCD010000005.1, read as the reverse complement.
ACCTTACTATCAACAGGTTACTATTTAACCCTTTGACAGATGAGTCATAATGACCTATCGTAGTGAAAGGCAAAAACACATAAGAGTCAATTTGACATGCTCACTACTGAAACACTTCTTAAGACAGCAATGCAGCTCGCTGTTATTGAACAACCTCACTGCCACTACCAACATATTATTGAGTGTGTAAAAAAAGCGCTGCCTAGTGATGCTATCGCTTTACTCATTCGCCAAGATGACGTCTTAAAACCAATGGCTATTCACGGCCTGATGCCTGACACTTTAGGTCGACGGTTTGTGATCAACGACCACCCTCGCCTACATGCGATTTGCAACGCAAGCCAGCCACTACAATTTGCTCAAGATTGTCCACTTCCAGACCCATACGATGGTTTGCTCAGTTGTAAGCAAGGAGATATTCCGGTACACGCCTGCTTAGGCATGCCTTTACTCGATAAAAACGATGATTTACTCGCAGTGATTACCCTAGATAGCCTCAATGCAAAAGCGTTTGATGAGTATGATTTACAACAGTTAGCCGTATTGAGTCAGCTCTGTGCTACCCAGTTAAAAACCACTTTGTTGTTACAGCAATATCAAAATCACGCGCAGCACAGTAATGCATTAGTACAAGAGCTAAACCGTGAGGCACTTACTCGTGATGGCGTTGAAATAATAGGGCAAAGCGCTGCGATGCAAAGCTTAAAAAATGATATAAAACTCGTGGCAGGCTCTGAGTTTAGTGTATTAATTCAAGGCGATACTGGAGTAGGCAAAGAGCTCGTCGCACGTAATATTCACCTGCATTCAAAACGTAGCCAACAACCCCTTATCCACTTAAATTGCGCATCATTACCGGAAAACCTAGCCGAAAGTGAGTTTTTTGGCCACGCGAAAGGGGCATTTACAGGCGCTGAAAGTGCCCGCCAAGGAAAATTCCAGCTAGCAGACGGAGGGACGCTGTTTTTAGACGAAATAGGTGAGCTGCCATTGGCAATGCAAAGTAAATTATTACGTGTATTACAAAGTGGTGAAATTCAAACCGTAGGCGAAGATAAGGTAAAATATGTTGATGTACGAGTAATTGCCGCAACAAATCGCAATTTAAAAGATGAAGTAACACAAGGACGTTTTAGGGCCGATTTATATCACCGCTTAAGTGTTTACCCATTGCATGTTCCACCTTTAAATCAGCGCGAAAACGATGTGATACTGTTAGCGGGATTTTTTATCGAAAAAACCGCCCGTAAATTGGCGATTGAACAACTCAAACTCAGTGTCGAGGCACAGCTCACACTAGCGCAATACAGCTGGCCAGGAAATGTGCGTGAACTTGAACATGTCATTAGCCGTGCGGCTTTAAAAGCTAAGCAAAGCCAATGGCAGCAAGCAATCATCACCATAGAGCCAGAACATTGTGAGCTAAACCTGACAACCAGTAAAACGGTTTCGCCATTAATACCGACACCAAAACCGCATGATTCAGAGCTTTCGTTAAAGCAAGCAACTGACACATTTACCCACCATCTAATTACTCAACAATTAGCGCATCATGAGTTTAATTGGGCGGCAACTGCACGTACTTTAAATATTGATAGAGCCAACTTAGTGAGACTTGCTAAACGACTCGGAATTACAATTAAAAAGACACTGTAATATTTAAAGTGCCGTTAAATCTTGCTGTTCAGGCGCTAAGCACGCACTGGCTAAACACTGTTTAGCCAGCTCACTTGCCGCTGGTGGAAAATAAACAATCACTTCACAATGCAAACCATGTTTTGCCACATAACGCACAAATAAAGGCGCATCGGCTGCTTTAGCTTGTTGTTTTATTTTATCAAGTTCGATACCTGACAGCATCGCATCACCTAAATTTTTGCAATGCCACATCAGCCTAATTTACGCTCCTTGAAATATGCTTTTAGTAACTGACTAAACGCTTGCACTTTCGCAGTACGATGCACTAAATGATGCGTTACAAGCCATAAATCGGTGGGCCAACTTAACTCACTGGCTAATACCGACACTAAATCTGGATATTGTGCCGCAACATCATGCTGTAAGCCGCCAATACCCAGCCCCTTCACAATTGCTCGTGTTGCCTCGGAGGTTTCTGATACTCTTAGTTTCACTTGCGCAGCTGGAATGTGCTGATCAACCCACGCAAAGTAAGGTACTTTGCCATTGTAGCCTGCAACCCCCGAGACAAAATTATGTAATTCAAGCTGCTTTAATGATTTAGGCAATCCATGTTTGGCTATATAGCGTTTAGACGCATAAAAGCCTGATGATAAATGCGCTAAGTGCTGAGCAATATAGTCACCTTCATCTGGACGCGGGCCTGCACGTACTGCAATATGCGCTTGTCCATGGTCCAGCCGCAAACGTTTTTGGTCAAGTATCACTTCTAATTGCACTTGCGGGTGTAAGCTTTGAAACTGTTCACACACATCACTTAACACATCAATAAAACCACTCACGGTGGTAAGCAATAAACTGCCACGCAAGGTGCTGTCAGCCGCAATTATATCGTTATGTAGCCGCTCAAGTTCGCTATTAATAGATTGCGCTGTTGTAAATAACTTAGCGCCGATCTCTGTCACTTTATAACCGCGAGCATGGCGATGAAATAAACGTGCATTCACGCTTTGCTCTAAGTTATTAATACGCCTAAGTACCGTACTATGATGTACGTTGAGCTTTTCCGCCGCAGCGGTGAGCGTGCCCAATCGCGCCACTTCATAAGCAACCTTTACATCTTGCCAGTCATCAAATTGTATTGCCATATAAGCTCCTTTGCACTTATGTGCATTTATGCACATAAGTTTTGCGTTTATTTGGCTTTTCTGCAAGTAAATATTTGCTAAAGTAGCTAACAGACAAACTAAATTAATTAAGGCGAACACCATGACTGTACCAAAAATTATTGCCTTAGCAGGCAGCTTACGTAAAGATAGCTTCAATCAAAAATTGATCAACGAAGCAGCCCGCTTTGCATTAGAAAGCGGCGCAGAAGTAGAGGTAATCAAACTCGCTGATTTAAATTTGCCATTGTTTGATGAAGACATTGAAGCACAAGGAACACCAGCAGGAGCACAACTTTTAAAAGACAAGCTTCGCGCGGCTGATGGTATTTTACTTGCCAGCCCAGAATACAATGGCTCAATCACTGCGGTACTTAAAAATGCGATTGACTGGGCTTCACGCACCGAGCAAGGCGCAGTACCTGCATTTCGTAACAAGGTGACAGCGTTATATGCCTCTTCACCTGGTGGTTTAGGTGGATTACGTGGTTTGAATCATGTACGCGATATTTTATCGGGTATTGGTAGCTTAGTGTTAGCTGATCAACTAGCGGTGCCTGCCATTCATACTGTACTTGATGAAACTGGCCGCATTAGCGACCCTGTTACCGCTGACAAAGTAGCAGGCTTGGCGCAACAACTTGTAAGCGTTGCCAGTAAACTAAATAAGTAATTAGCCACCACAACTACAACTAACTAAAGCTTTGTCGCGGCTAGCTTAGCGGCGATAAAGTCTTCATGAGTTACGTAAAGTAAGTTAGCAACACGACGTATTACATACTCTTCTTGCGGGTCAAGCTCACCATCGGCATAAGCCAAGCGCCAAAGTAGTTCAATTATCTCAATACGCTGCTGTGCACTGCACTGATTATTGATTTGCTTAGAAAATTGAAAGTAATCGATGGCTTCATCTAAACTTTTTCCTGCACTTTGCATCAGCTCGTCAACTTCTTCATCCGTTAACTGAAAATACTTTTTAAGTGTGAAGGTTAACGTTTTAAGTTCATCATCTTGCTGCTGGGTATCTGCACGCATGACCTCAATCAATAATGCCGCGACCGCTGTTTTCAGATCATGCTCTTGCATCTGATTTGGCTGATCATTAAAAGTTGAAAATAGCTGTTTTATTTGTTTGAACATCACATTTTCCCTTTTGGGGTGTTAGACTTAACTCATAGCTGAAGCACCACTGTAGTTAAATCGCGTGCGCAATACAATAATGGAGTACAAGGTTTATGACAGGAAAATGGAGCAAAAACCTCACAAGTATCTTTATTCTTATGATATTAGCGGGGTGTAATACTGCCTATGCAGAAAAAGGAGAAACCGAAAAGCTCTACGACTTTGACGAAAAAGTGCATTACTACCAAACTCAAATTGACGATAATAACTACCACTTAGAAATTCAATCTGACGACTATCAGCATTTTAAAAACCAAAGCGTGTTTTTACTTCGTCATGCTAACCGTCTATGTCGTGGCAATACCTTTATGTTAAAAGTGACTGACGGCGTACAAGAATATGACCGTTTCCCGACCAAACCTCGTAAATATCAGCCACCTTTAACTGTATTACTGCAATGTGAGACTGAGCCCACAAAAGACTAGTCTTTGCTTTTAATCTTTATAACCCCAAGGTGCAGCAGGTGGAGTAATTGGTTTAGTTAAATCAAAATCAACACGGAATTCACGGCCTTGGCGAATCAAGCGGTAAGTAAACTTTTCAGGGTAAATATACATTTGCCATGTATTACCCATTGATTGTGGAATACCTTGGTTAACAAACAATTCTTTTGAGTATTGATCAGCAGGAAAAGACTGCACGCTCTCAAAACCCGCATCAATCGTATGACCACCGTACATAGTAGATACATCATCAGAGCCATCTTTATGGCGATGATCATGCTTTAAACTCAAGCCACTGCCTGTTTTTGTAATTATCCACGTACGTGAGGCATCATCGCCAACGTGAAATGGCACTTGCAGTTCACTATCAGTGCATTTACGAACATGCATGATTAATTTTTTACCCGCAAACGAACTAGGACCAGCAGCATTATCAACTGTTACGGTTCCTTCGTAAGCTTTACCACAATGGGCGGCAATATTATCAAAAAAGCCATCATGGCTAGGGATAGACACTAACGGTGCTGGGCGTGCAAACACAGCAGTTGATGCCAAAAATAAGGTTGCAGCAGTTAATAACTTCATAGCAGGTTCCTAATAGATAAAAAGCCCACCTTAGCTTGTTACTAAAGACAAAGGAAGTAATCGCGGTGAATAGCAGTTCAGCTATAAGTAGGTGAGATAAAAGTTAGCGAGTCTAAAAATAAAACAAAAGCGGCCATCACTGTTGAACTTAAATGAAAAACAACTTATGTTCGGTTAATAAAAGATAAACAAAAATAAGGAAGGAATGATGGGAAGTTACCCATTGCTGTCGTTCATTTTAATTTGTGCACTATTTATTATACAAAATCGAAAATATAACGCCTTACTTACACACTTAGCGCAGACACATCCAACTCAGTGGGAGCAATTAGCGCAAAATACACTAGGCGATACTTCACACTGTGCAGTGGCAGCTAATTTTAATGAATCACTCAAAAATGGCTTTTTCTCAACCCTAGATGACCCAAAAATTAGTCAATTTAAAAAGCTTAAAACTATTAATATGACTATTTGCTTTGCACTTACAGTACTAGGTTTGACGATTGCTTATATATATTAACCATAAAAAAACGCGGCCTGAGCCGCGTTTCATTATTTAATCACTTTTAAACCACTACTGCCAAGGACGCTCAGCGTTAAGCTTTGCTTCAAAGGCGTCGATTTGCGGATTTAGCGTTTCGGTTACGCCGATAAAATCTAAACCACTTAATAAACGCTCTTTTACGTCTTTGCGAATATCAAAGCTAATTGGTGCAAACTTGTTACTGGTCAACGTTTGATTTTCAAGATCGATGTCGATATGAATATCGTCATGTTGTTCACTCAGTACAAATAAATCTTCCAATGTTTGCGCTGGTAATGCAATCGCAAGCATTTGGTTATTACCGCAGTTGTTAAAGAAAATGTCAGCAAAGCTTTCAGCCAAAATCACTTCAAAACCGTATTGTTTAAGTGCCCAAGGTGCATGCTCACGTGATGAGCCACAGCCAAAGTTATCGCGAGTTAGCAAAATTTGCGCACCTTGGTAACAAGGGCGATTTAAAATAAACTCTGGGTTTGGCTCGCCGTTATCTAAATAGCGCCAATCGTAAAACAAGGCTGCATCAAAACCATCACGGCTAGTTGATGTTAAGAACTGCTTAGGAATAATTTGGTCTGTATCAACATTGTTTTTATCTAGTGGGGCCACTAAGCCGCTAAAATAAGTGCTCATTAAGCTTCTCCTCTAATATCAACAAAACGACCATGTATTGCTGCCGCTGCGGCCATTGCTGGGCTTACTAAATGTGTACGTCCGCCGCGGCCTTGACGGCCTTCAAAGTTACGGTTTGAGGTAGATGCACAACGCTTTCCTGCACCTAAACGGTCGTCATTCATTGCTAAACACATTGAACAACCCGGCTCGCGCCATTCAAAGCCTGCGGCTTTAAAAATATCGGCCAAGCCTTCGTCTTCCGCTTGTTTTTTCACCAAGCCTGAGCCCGGTACAATTAACGCTTCAACGCCAGCAGCAACTTGCTTACCTTGCACAATATGAGCAGCAGCACGTAAATCTTCAATCCGACTGTTAGTACATGAGCCAATAAATACGGTATCAACGCTTGCTGATGACAGCTTTTCTCCCGCTTTTAAGTCCATGTATTTAAGTGCGCTACGAATTGCATCAGCTTTAATTAAATCAGGCTCTTTGTCTGGATCCGGAATAAATTCATCTACGCCAATAACTTGCTCAGGGCTAGTACCCCAAGTAATTTGCGGCTGAATGCTGCTCGCTTCTAGTTCTACTTCTAAATCAAACTGCGCACCTTTGTCAGTTTTTAACGTTTCCCAATAGGAAATAGCTGCATCAAAATCAGCGCCTTTGGGTGCAAACGGGCGGCCTTTTAAGTAATCATAAGTAGTTTTATCTGGAGCGATTAAACCGGCTTTCGCGCCCATTTCGATGCTCATGTTACACAGCGTCATACGTGCTTCCATTGATAACGCTTCAATACCTTCACCACAAAACTCTGCTACATAGCCTGTACCACCGGCAGTACCTAGCTTACCAATAACCGCCATTATTAAATCTTTGGCTGTCACTGTTGGGCGTAAAACGCCATTGATTTGAATTTTTAATGACTTGGCTTTTTTCTGTTGTAACGTTTGCGTCGCTAGTACGTGTTCAACCTCAGAAGTGCCAATACCGTGAGCAAGCGCACCAAATGCACCATGAGTTGAGGTATGACTATCGCCACACACTATGGTGGTGCCCGGTAAGGTAATCCCTTGCTCAGGCCCCATTACATGCACAATGCCTTGATTAATTGAGTTTAAATCGTAAAGCGTAATACCAAATTCTTTACAGTTTGCATCAAGCGCCATTAATTGGTTCTTTGATACTTCGCTGGCGGCATCAAGTGATCGGCTTTTAGTCGATACATTATGATCCATCGTTGCGATGGTTTTTTCTGGGCAACGTACTTTACGATTTTTTTCACGAAGGCCTGCAAACGCTTGCGGCGAGGTTACTTCGTGCACTAAATGACGGTCAATATAAAGTAAGTCAGTTTGCTCATTAATACTGGCAACTACGTGTGCTTGCCAGATTTTGTCGTATAAAGTTTGGGCCACTTGCTAATTCCCTAATGCTGTTTTGAGCCGAAACATAACGGTGCTTCGGCTATAAAAATATTTAGATGCGTGAAACGATTGCTGCTGCAACATCACTTGTAGTGTATCCACCATTTGGATAAATATCTGGTGTGCCTACACCCGCTTCCACGGCTTCTGCTACTGCTTTTTCAATACTGCGCGCCGCTTCGTCTTGACCTAGCGAATAACGCAACATCAGCGCCGCACTTAAAATTTGTGCGATTGGGTTAGCAATGCCTTTGCCTGCAATATCTGGGGCTGAGCCACCAGCAGGTTCATACATACCAAAACCCGATTGATTCAAACTCGCTGAAGGTAATAGCCCCATAGAACCTGTGATCATCGCGCATTCATCAGACAAAATATCACCAAACAAGTTATCACAAAGTAATACATCAAACTGACTTGGTTGCTTAACCAATTGCATTGCTGCGTTATCAACATAAATATAATCTAGGCTGACTTCAGGGTAGTCTTTGCTGACATCCGTTACCACTTCACGCCATAACACGCTTGATGCGAGTACGTTCGCTTTATCAACTGATGTAACATGATTACTGCGTAATTTTGCCGCTTCAAAAGCAAAACGAGCAATGCGTTCTATTTCTTTGCGCGAATAAGTTTGTGTATCAAATGCAGCTTCATCAGCACCTTCACCTGTACGGCCTTTATCTCCAAAGTAGATACCACCTGTTAGCTCACGCACACATAAAATATCAAAACCACGTTCACTAATATCTGCACGTAGTGGTGAAGCTGCACTTAATGCTGGCAATAGCTGGGCTGGGCGTAAATTACAAAACAACCCAAAGTGCTTACGCAGTGGGAGTAAAGAGGCACGTTCTGGTTGTTCATCAGCAGGTAAGTGCTCCCATTTAGGGCCACCTACTGAGCCAAATAAAATCGCATCGGCCTTTTCACACGCTGCAAGCGTTGTATCTGGTAATGCTTTGCCAAACTCATCAATTGCTGCACCGCCAATAGCGTGAGGATGACGAGTCATGGTAAAGCCAAACTTGTTACTTACTGCATCAAGCACGCTTTCTGCTGCTGCCATTACTTCAGGGCCGATACCGTCGCCTGCTAATACCGCAACGCTGTAATTTGTTTGACTCATCCTGCTTTCCTTTGTTGTTTTAAATCAGACACTTTTTGTGCACGATAAATTAAGTTATAAACACGGATCATGGCGCGTACTGACGCTTCAACCACATCCGCAGCTATGCCCGCTCCGTGATAAGGGCGACCATCGTATTTAGCTATAATATTGACTTGCCCCAATGAACTGGCACCTTCACCTGTGGCTTCTAAATTAAATTCAATCATTTCAACAGCCATACCCGTTAAGCGCTCAATCGCTAAGAATGACGCTTCAACTGGTCCGTTGCCGGTTGCGGCTTCTTGTTTCGATTCGCCACCGATAGTCATGCCAATAGTTGAACTTGCCACCGACTGTGAATTAGACGTTGAGTTAACAAACTCTAATTGATATTTTTCGTCTTTATCATTGATTTGATTAAAGTAGATCATCGCTTCAAGGTCGTAATCGTAAACCGTGCCTTTTTGGTCCGCTAACACTAAAAAGCTTGCGTATAAACTATCCATATCGTAATCAGATTTTTGATAACCTAACTCTTCTAAGCGATGCTCAATAACATGACGCCCCGAACGTGAGGTCATATTTAATTGGTTATTTGGCACGCCAACGCTTTCTGGCGACATGATTTCATAAGTATTTTGCGCTTTTAATACACCGTCTTGGTGAATACCAGAACTGTGAGCAAATGCGTTTTCACCAACAATGGCTTTATTCGGTTGCACTGGCATATTGCAAATTTTTGCCACTTGGCGAGAAGCGCGGTAAATTTCTTCGCTGCGAATATCGGTATGTACTTTTAAGTGGTCTTGGCGCATTTTCATGATCATCGCCACTTCTTCAAGCGAGCAGTTACCCGCACGTTCGCCAATACCATTGATAGTACATTCTATTTGGCGTGCGCCAGCTTGAACAGCCGCAACTGAGTTTGCAACTGCCAACCCTAAGTCGTTATGACAATGCACACTCAAACGGGCTTTATCTATATTTGGCACATTATTCATTAAATGATGGATCATCGCCGCGTATTCGTCTGGCGTTACAAAACCAACGGTATCGGGTAAGTTAATCGTAGATGCACCCGCATTGATAGCCTGCTCTACAATTTTACATAAATCCCAATGTGGCGTACGGCCCGCATCTTCACATGAAAACTCCACATCATCTGTATAATTACGCGCAAGTTTGATTGATTTAACCGCCATGGCTGTCGCGTCATCTAAGCTCATACGTAGTTTGTGTTCTAAGTGCAGCGGGCTGGTAGCGATAAAAGTATGAATACGGCTTTGTTGCGCCGTGCGTAATGCTTCACCGCAGGCTTCAATGTCTTTAGCAACAGAGCGTGCTAAACCACAAATAATAGGCCCTTTCACTTCAGTGGCAATGCGTTGTACTGAACGAAAATCGGCAGGGCTCGAAACCGGAAAGCCCACTTCCATCACATCCACATTTAGACGACTAATAGTATGCGCCAGTTGGATTTTATCATCTTCAGTTAGGCTTGCTTTAAGCGCCTGCTCACCGTCACGCAATGTGGTGTCGAAAATCCATACCTTGTCTTTATCTTGCATAATCTACCCTTAATTCTCAGCTGCCCTAGTTGCGAGATAAAAAAAACCCCGCATATTGCGGGGTTTTTTAATGTTTTCTAATGAAAATACACTAATCCCCGCTTACATACGTTAGCAGTAAGAGGTTTAGTTTTAATGTAATTAACTGTGTATTTTTCATCATCTTTACTAAATGTGTGTGTTCAGTGAAGCCTATTTTTAACACTTCAAAACAACACAAGCAAGCATAATGTAACCTTTAAAACAAATAAAAACCTGCAATTAAAGAAGATATAATTTACAAAATGTTTTTTTATTGGTTTGTTAATTCAACCCATACATAAATCAATCATAATATACTTTGCTTTGCGAGCGATCCTGCTTAGATAAGTTTTCTATTTTTATTATCACTAAAGTCCAGCTTTTATCAAAACCTGTCATTTATTCTCTCGCCACTGTGCTTGCCCTGAGGCTAGTTCGTGTAATACACGGCCTGTAAATCCCGCTGAACGGGTATTAGATAACCAAACTTTGATTTCACCTGACTCACCCATACCGACTATTAAATACGGTTTTACATCTTTAAAAACCTTACCTGTGTGCGCTGTGTATGAAGGTAAATTTTTAGCTAATTTATAACCATTTTTATCTATTGCCACTTCACCGTAGTAAATTCTATTTTCTGACTCATCTAACCATTCAACCGCGACTTTTTCTGGGAATTTTTGATTGTAAACGCCACTTGTTTTACCGGCACTTTGCCAGCAACAACCAAGGCTCCCCATAGGAATACCCCTACTATTATCAAAAGTAATTGATTGCACCCAAATTTCATTACCCTTTTGTGTCGCACCGCCTGCAACCATGTAATCAATTGTTCCTGTTGACGAGCACCCTACAGCGAATAATGTTAAAGCGAGTGTGATGAGTGATTTTATGAGCTTGTCCATAATCTATATCCATTTATTAATTGTGATTGCCATTGCTCACTCTTTTCAGCTTGTTCTGGCTGATTGTAAAAAAGCTCGCGTTGTTGGTTTTTGCTGGTAAATTCAGCGTCTTCTTCTGGGCCATGAGCAATCGCATCAATCGTTGCTGAATATTTAACACTGTGGTGGATGTAATCTTTATATAAAGCCTGCCAGGCATCACTTTGTGGGCCAAAGCTACGGGCGCTATCAACCAGTGCTTTAAGCTCGTTAGGTAAAATATAAGGTAAAGCTTGGCCGTCAGCCTGTTTGCGGTTAGCAAGCTCCGTTAAGCTTTGTAGTGGCACCCCTTGGTTAACCGCCGTTTCATGCATTAGCGCTAGGCTATAATGGGGTAAGGTATTATTTAAATTACGCCGTCAATACGGTTTATAACCTGTGTAAATTGTATCTTCTGGTTTATTGCGAATGCGTTTTGGCTTTCTGTTCATCCTTGGCCTACTTGCTTTAAACTCAATATTAATGGTTGGCCAATAATATTTTTGCTCAAGTGACTTTTTAAGCTGCGCCAATTCCTTATCATGTTCAGGCTCTCCGGCTTGCCCAGCAATATATTGCCACGGGTATAATATAGTTGTTTCTACGGAGCCATAACCGCCGCCAATGTCTGAATGCACACCGGGTAATTCTATTTCTCGCTGGTTTGCTAACAGCTGCTTATTACGGGTGCGTAATGAGCTCAGTGGAAATTTATCACGCATTTCATCAAACGCCGCCAAGTGCGTTACAAACCCCGCACTACTACTTGCTAGGTTTAAATTAACGGGGTAATCAAGCTCATCATTGGCATAAAACTCACTGTGGTTGTTATCACCATCGCCACCAGTAGATGCAACGCTGTCGAATAAGCCAACAAAGCGAATAACGGGCTTAATACCGCCCCAATAGTGTGGATTATTTTTATAAATCGCATTCACTTGATTAACAAATGCCCGCGCTTGCGCTGCACCACGGCTAAAACCAAATACATCTATTAAGCATATTTTGATTTCGTTAAAGCGAGGGGTTGCTAAAAATAGCTTTAATTCAACTAAAGAGCTCTTAATACGCTCATCAAAACTAAATGCTAAACCCATATCTAAGGTTGAATCGCTTTCATTTGCTTTAGTACCAATACCTTCTTCATAATGCCTATCTTGAAATGCCTTTACTGGATATAACTCAAACAACTTAACCACATTAGTTGGTTCTTTCGCGTCGGTTGAATCTTGTGTTGCTCCAAGTTAACCGCGCTACCTTGGCTAAACAACTGCGCTTTTATATCTACATCACCAATCACTTTAACTATGATATGCTTTTGTAACGCACCAACATTTGTACTGATAACCAGTGTGTTAACTTTATTGACTGCCATGGGCATTGCTTGGCTCATAACTTAGGCTCCATAAACATAAACAAGACGGCTTTTAGTAACCGGCCCTGCAATGCCGTCTACCTGTAGTTGTTGCGCTTGTTGAAATTCCCTCACCCCGGCTTTGGTTTTTGTGTCATTAACGCCATCTACTTTGCCGCAATCAAACCCTAATGAATTACAACGCGCTTGTACGCCTGAAAGGGTATCAACGGGGTCTAACTGACCCACTTGTGCGGTAAAAGTTTCACTGGGTGAGCTTTGCTCTTCCTTGAGATATAAATCAACCTGAGCGGTGAGTGTGTCGTTCTCATTGAGTTCAACTTCAACTAAACCGTCACTCGGTAATACGGTATCGATAATTTGACTGCCAATGTTGAGTACAATGCGCTTACCGGTAATATCATCACCATCTTCATGAATTATTTGCAAACGAAAATATTCTTTTTCATTGCGAACTACAAAGGTGTTTTTAGTGGCATGAATTTTGCTTTTTGGTGGGATGATAATAACGTCACCGGGAAAAATTAAATTGGGATCGGGGCGTAATGCCTTAAACTCTGCATTACTTGGGTGGTTGTATAGTCCTGCAGAGGTTCTAAAGCCATATTGCCTTGCTATGCGCAATAAGGTGTCGCCTTGTACGACAGTATGTTGCTGTGTCATTGATATATCCTTATACCTAAGTGTAACTATGTATGCCTAAGGTAACTGTGCCTAAGCTTAACCTGAGTGAGCAAAGCCATTGTTAGGTGATGTCGCCTACGAGCCAGTCTTTGTCGTCTAATTCAAAAAAGCTGACTTTGGCGTTTTCAAAGTCAGGACCTGAGACATTGGCATAGCCATTTTGATCGAGTTGACCGGTAATAACATGACCATTACGCAGGCGAATTTTGTAGCCCATATTAGCTTTGCGGATCGCCGGCTTCGTCGAGCAATTCGATTTCATACGCTAATGTCGGCTGCTCAACTGTAAACGTGGTGGTGTCTACTGCACCACTAGCGGTAACAACCACGGTATAAACACCTGGTTTTACAGAAAAATAATGCTGCCAAAACGATACTTCGTCGGGACGTTTTTTGTCGAGCTGCAAGGTTACTTGCCCGTTAGTTGGCCCTTGCCATTTAATAACCACATTGCGACTATTGCTACTTGAGCCTTCAATATTGAGCTTCCAGCCGTCTGGCACCCGTAAGCTAGTACCTGATCTAGCGGGTTTACGATTACTAAAGCCTAAGTTGTAGTCGTAAATTAAATTAGCATTTTTATAGCCTGTATATTGCTGGGCAAGTTGTTCTACTGTTTCGCTGGCTTGTAATAGATGATTTGAAAAGTTTTGCCTAACTTGGTGCGACGCTTTTAACAACACGGTGCTTTGCACAACGGGTTTGTATATACACACTGCGGGCAAGTGAACTTCAACAACGGTTGGCCTTGATGCACGGCTACTTTTTTGCGTTGATTGAGCTATGTAGTTTGCTTGGCCTTCGCCATATTGGCTATTGAGTAGCGCGGGGTTTGCTAAAAAGTTTGCTTGTTGGGAGTCACTTAATAAATGCTCCGAAGCAGAATAATCAGGTGCAGTATTTACTCCACCAGATGACGAAAACTTAGTACTACTTACAGGCTCTTTTGGATAAACAACTAAACCTTGCGCGGTGTTTTTATAAGTGTTGTAGCTGACTTTTCGCCATGTTTTGTCATATGCCCAAAACTGGCTGCGGGGATCATCACGAAGCCGAACGGCTTGGCGTTTATCAATAACACCATACTGATTATCTTGGATAAGCCGTTGTAGTTTTTTTGGTAATGAAAAGAATTCAGCACGCCTGACGTAAGTAAATGTGACATCAGGTGTCATTACTTCGTCTTTTACTTCATCAAAAATATGGGCATGTTGAAAGTTCACCGCGTCCTTGGTGAGCATGTGCATCCTCGCTTTCTCTATTACTTAGCTTTAATTAACTAGGTACAAACGTAGTTGCCAATAATAAAGAAATAGGAACAAAAAATCTACAAGCATTTATGCTAATTATTCACTTTCAGCTTTGGTTTCTCTTACATAATTGCTTGCGCCACGAGTAATGTAACGTAGTTGCCAAATTACTCGCTCTACCAGTTCATCACGTTGCTGACCTTCTATATCAAGGGCTTCTGCGCCAGCATTAAATACCAGTGTGACCATAGCTTCAGCCTGAATATAGGCATGCGTCGCATCGCATGGGGTTTCGCTTTCAAGGTAGTGGGCTAGTTCTAAAATAAAATGTTTAATTTCACGGGCAACTGCGGCTCTAAATGCTTTGGAAGTGCCTGAGCGCTCGCGTAGTAGTAACCTGAATTGGTTACTTGAGTTATCAATAAACTCCATAAAGGTCACAACAGAAGTGGTAATAATACTGCCGCCACTGGCAATACGGCGTCGCGCTTGGCGCATTAATTGGCGAAGTGTTAGGCCGGCTTCATCCACCATGGTCAAACCCAGCTCATTCATATCTTTAAAGTGACGATAAAATGAGGTAGGCGCAATACCAGCCTCACGCGCAACTTCACGTAAACTGAGGTTAGAAAAACTATGATCAGCACTTAGCTGATTAAATGCCGCCTCAATTAAAGCTTGTCGTGTTTTTTGTTTCTGTTGCGCGCGAACACCCGACATGAACTACTCCTGATTTAATTTAAATCAATTTATGATGACTTTTATGTGAATTCGTCAGTCTAATACTTGACGGCGAGAGAATGAAATATTATTTTAGCTTACAAGTGTACGCTCAGATTTTAAAAGATGAAAAAACCACCTATTATTTGGACCAATGTCCTGTTCTTTAGCCTAACTTTTTTAGCTGCTGCTACTTTAGTCCCTTGGTATGGAATTACCTACGGATTTACCAGCGCGCACTGGATTGCATTTGTCGGCTGTATGTTTTACGCTGGTATGTCGATAACAGCTGGCTATCACCGTTTATGGGCTCATAAAACCTACGATGCCCACCCTGTTATTGAAGCCTTTTTTGCTCTAGGTGGGGCCTTTGCATTACAAAACAGTGCATTGCATTGGAGTAGCGATCATCGTATTCATCATGGTCAAGTAGATGACCCAATCAAAGACCCATACGCTGCAACCAATGGTTTTTGGTATAGCCATATAGGTTGGATGCTTCGTGATTATCAAGGTGACAGCTATGGTGATTACAGCAACTGCCGTGACTTACAACGTAATAAAGTAGTGATGTGGCAACACCGTCACTACATGAAGCTAGTACTTGCTACTAATATTGGTATTCCATTAGCACTTGGTTTAATGGTCGGCGATGTGTTTGGTATGCTATTATTAGCAGGATTATTGCGTTTGGTGTTAAGTCAGCATTTTACCTTTTTTATCAATTCAGTGGCACACATTTGGGGTTCTCGCCCTTACACTGAAAAAAATACAGCAAGAGATAACGGCTTTTTAGCGCTGTTTACTTATGGTGAGGGTTATCATAACTTCCATCATATTTTTGCCAGCGATTACCGCAATGGCATTAGATGGTTTCATTATGACCCCACCAAATGGATGATCCGCTCTTTAGCTGCTGTTGGGTTAGCTAAAAAGCTTAAGCGCACGCCGGTAGAGCGTATTGAAAAAGCAAAAGCCGAAACTTTAATGAACAAAACGCAAGTTCGCTTAGCTAAATTGCCATTAGCGCAAGATAAGCTTACATTATTGCAGCAAGAATATGATTTATTGTTGAAAAAGCTACAACACTTTTGTGCCCTAAAAAAACAGGTACTTGAAGTTAAAAAGAATAACATGCTGCAACAATGCGAAAAATCAGCTTTAATTACACAATACCATGAGCTAGAAGCCGCTTGGGAAACACAAAAGCAAGCATGGCTAGCACTGAATGCGAGGTTATTAAAAGCCTCTTTTAGTTAATGTAGGAGTGGCTGTGGCCAAACAACAAGTAAAGAAAGAGCAACAATCGTTTCAATATGATGCGATTATTATAGGCACGGGTCCTGGCGGTGAAGGTACCGCCATGAACCTATCTAAAAGCAACAAAAAAGTAGCCGTTATAGAACGCCAAGAGGGCGTCGGTGGCGGTTGCGTGCATTGGGGCACTATTCCCTCAAAAGCGCTACGTCACTCTGTTAGCCGTTATATTGAGTATAAAGCCAACCCGCTATTTAATGTGGGCGAGCGACCAAGCCGCTTAACCTTCCCTGATATTTTGCGCCATGCAAGTTCAGTAATTTCAAAGCAATCTAATTTACGTAGTAGCTTTTACGATAGAAACCGTATTCACTTGTTTCAAGGTGATGCGAGCTTTGTTGATAAAAACACCGTAGAAATTAGGCGTCTTGATGGCTCAACTGAGCGCTTAACGGCAAAAACCATTGTAATAGCAACAGGTTCACGCCCTTACCGTCCGCCAGAAGTCAACTTTGACCATTCGCGCATTTACGACAGCGACACGATTTTAGGCCTTGAGCACGACCCACATCGCGTTTTAATTTATGGTGCTGGTGTAATTGGTTGTGAGTATGCGTCTATTTTTAAAGGCTTAGGCGCAAAGGTTGATTTAGTGAATACTCGCGACCGCTTATTGGCTTTTATGGATGCTGAAATATCAGATGCATTAAGCTACCACTTTTGGAACAGCGGTATTGTTATTCGTCATAACGAAGAGTTTGACCGCATTGAAACCCGTGATGACTGTGTTGTAATGCATTTGAAATCAGGCAAACGCGTTAAAGCTGATTGTATTTTATTTGCCAATGGCCGTACGGGTAACACCGATGGTTTAAACCTTGAAGCAGTCGGTTTAAACGCGGATGGCCGTGGGCAATTAAAAGTAAATGAAACCTACCAAACCGAGGTTGATAACATTTACGCAGTGGGTGATGTGATTGGGTATCCAAGTCTCGCCAGTGCTGCATTTGATCAAGGCCGAATTGCAGCTGATGCCATCGCTTGTGGTAATTGCGATGAAAAGCTGATCATTGATATTCCGGCGGGTATTTATACTATTCCTGAAATGAGTTCAGTCGGTAAAACCGAGCAACAACTTACTGCGGCTAAAATACCGTACGAAGTAGGCCGTGCACAGTTTAAACACTTAGCACGTGCTCAAATTGCCGGCACTGAAGTAGGCAGTTTAAAAATATTATTTCATACTGAAACTAAAGAAGTACTTGGCGTACATTGCTTTGGTGAGCGTGCCTCTGAAATTGTTCACATTGGCCAAGCCATTATGGAACAAAAAAATGGTGGCAATAATATCGACTACTTTGTAAATACTACATTTAACTACCCAACCATGGCTGAGGCTTACCGTGTTGCGGCGTTAAATGGTTTAAACCGCTTATTTAAATAACCCATATTTAAAAGCGCCTTAAAAGACAACAAAAAGCCCGCTTAAAATTAGCGGGCTTTTTACTAGGCAAATAACGTATGGCTCGTTATTTTAACGGCTATTATTTATGATATTGCGCACTTAACTCGTGTACTGCGTTAATGAATACACCTGCGTTTTCAGGATCTACATCTGGTGTAATACCGTGACCTAGGTTAAATACATGACCATTACCAGTACCAAAGTCTTCTAAAATAGTGCCGACTTCTTGGCGAATGCGATCATGCGTACCGTGTAGCATTGATGGGTCCATATTACCTTGTAACGCCACTTTATCGCCAACACGACGTTTAGCATCACTAATATTGATAGTCCAATCAAGCCCTACAGCGTCACAGCCTGTTGCCGCGATTGCTTCTATCCATTGACCGCCATTTTTAGTAAATAGTGTTACAGGCACTTTACGGCCGTCATATTCACGAATTAAACCATCAACAATCTTATGCATGTACTGCAATGAAAACTCGTTGTAATCACGCGGGCTTAATACACCACCCCATGAATCGAAAACCATAAGTGATTGAGCACCGGCCTTTACTTGCGCATTAAGGTAATCAATCACTGAATCAGCTAATTTATCAAGTAATAAGTGCAGTGTTTGTGGCTCTGCAAACGCCATTTTTTTGATTTTGCCAAATACTTTGCTGCTACCGCCTTCAACCATATAAGTGGCTAAAGTCCATGGTGAACCAGAAAAACCAATTAGTGGCACTTCACCTTTTAACTCACGGCGAATAGTACTTACGGCGTTCATTACATAGCCAAGCTCATCCGTTGGGTCAAGCTTTGGAATTTTTTTAACATCAGCTAATGATGAAATCGGACGTTCAAACTTAGGGCCTTCACCGGTCTCAAAGTACAAGCCTAAGCCCATCGCATCTGGAATCGTTAAAATATCGCTAAATAAAATAGCGGCATCTAGTGGATAACGGCGAAGCGGCTGTAAAGTTACTTCACAGGCTAGTTCAGCATTTCTGCATAGGCTCATAAAATCGCCCGCTTGTGCACGTGTAGCGCGGTATTCAGGTAAATAACGGCCAGCTTGGCGCATCATCCATACCGGAGTCACATCAACGGGTTGTTTCTGTAGTGCACGTAAATAACGGTCGTTTTTTAATTCGCTCATAGCGTAAAGGATCCTAAAGCTGATATATATTGCGCAGATTGTATCACCATATCGCCAAGTGCTCTATTGCAATGAAGCTAAAACATAGATTGATAGATGCAGATCAAGGGTTTTATTTAACGTTTAAAAGTCGAGTAACAAAAATAACATTTGAAATTTATCATTAATAAGTTTGCAACATGGTAAAAAGCTTGGTATAACTTGTCCTGCGTTAACAATAACAACAATAAAAATTATATAACAATAATAATAAAAATCTTCCCATAACAAAAAGAAAGCTTGTTTAAACAAGTCATGGAAAAGAAATTAAACCACCTTTATGGTGGTTTTTTCTTGTCTGAAATAATACTAATAATATATAAAAACTGCTTATATATCATTCAGTTCAAATTTTGTTACCGAAATAATAAAAAAATGTGTTGATCTTTGCTGCATATTTCATTGTTATATAAAGAAAACCAACCCAGCTTAGGAGAATAATCATGCTGACGCGTTTGGAAAAAGCTCAACAAAAATGGGGCGGTAGCCACACAATAATCGACAAATGGTTAACAGAGCGCCAAGAGCTATTAGTACTTTATTGTAAAATTGCAGGTTTTGCTCCTTATGATAAAAAAGATCATGCCTTGCCTGATCAACTACAAACTCAAAGCTTTTGCCAAATATTAATGGATTATTTATCAGCTGGGCACTTTGAGGTCTATGACGATATAGCAAAAGCATGTGAGCAAAAAGGCCCAAAAAGCCAACAGCTTGCCAACGACCTATACCCTCGTATTTCTGATACTACAGATATTGCTCTGGATTTTAATGATAAATACGCAGAGGTGACTAAAGATGAGTTATTAAATGATTTTGATAATGACTTATCTAAATTAGGTGAAGCATTAGAGCTACGTTTTGAGCTTGAAGATGAACTCATTGACAACTTGTATTCTAATCACACTGATTAAGCTTTTTAAGTTGCATTAAAAAAGGGGCCAAATGGCCCCTTTTTGCTAACTTGAGTAAATTACTCAGCAGCTGCAGCTTGCTCTTCATCTTGAATTTCAAGTAGTTCTACTTCAAAAACAAGTGTAGAGTTAGCTGGAATTTTACCTAAGTCACGGTCGCCGTAAGCAAGATCAGCAGGGATTGTGAACTTGTACTTAGAGCCAACAGGCATAAGCTGTAGACCTTCAGTCCAACCAGGAATAACACGATTAAGTGGGAAAGTTGTTGGCTCATTACGTGAATAAGAGCTATCAAATTCAGTACCGTCTAATAAAGTACCTTGATAATGTACTTTAACTACGTCTGTCGCCACAGGTTTTTCACCATCACCTTGAGTGATCACTTCATATTGAAGACCTGACTCAGTCACTGTAACGCCCTCTTTTGCAGCATTATCAGCTAGGTATTTTTCACCATCAGCTTTACTTTTCTCAGCTTCTACTTTCGCGTGAGCTTCTTGCTTAGTACGTACAGATGTATCAAGTGCCGTTAACACTTCACGGATTTTTTCTTCATCAAGCTTAGACTCACCAGCAAGTGCATCTTCAAAACCGCGCATAAGTAGTGCTTGATCAAGCTCAACACCTAGCTCTTTTTTATCGGCTAAGTCTTTATTTAAGAAGTTACCAACTGATGCACCAATACCGTATGCTTGTTGTTGTGCTTCAGTTTCTAACTTAACTGGTGCTGCTTGTTCTTGTTTTGCTTCTTGATTACAAGCCGTAAGCGCTAAAACTGACGCTGCAATCAATGACAATTTAATCGTCTTTTTCATTTTAAATCTCCGACACACTTTGCAGATGTCATTTATTGTATTATTACTAGTTAAAGATTAACGGCCTACATGATAGGCTGCTTATCTAATTACTGAGTACGGCGATATGCCAATTTCAAATCATTAGATAAACGACCTCGACCTTTATCGCGTCCTAGTCTAACCTCTCAGTCAACAAGAGTTAAGGGGAAATACCTGTAATATGTCGATATTTCGTACTTTTTTGTATCTTCTGAGCTGCACTTTATTAATTGCTTGCTCAGAACAAAAAGAACACGCGACTGCCAGCTATGAGCATGCAGCTCGTGGCGCGTTTGCCTCTGCACTTTCTCACGATGGCCAGTATAGCCTGATCTCATCTATACACCATGGGGTCGCCCTATGGGATAATCAACAACAGGTACTAAAATATCAATGGTTTCAGCAACAAGACCAGGATAGTCTGGTACACACCGTGGCCATAGCCTTTGATAACAGCCATGCCGTTACCGCAGAAAAAACCACGTTTGCCGTATGGGATATCAATACTGGTGACAACGTTGGTTATTATAAAATAAAAACCGCCACCATTCGCGATATCGCTATTAGCAATCAAGGTCGCAGTGTTTTATATGGCCGTAGCGACAATGTTGTTGTTTACCTCAACTTAGAGACCGGCCGGCGCATTGAGTTCCTTGGTCACCAAGAAAAAATTAACGTGGTAGACCTCTCTCCCAATGGTCGCTTTGCACTAAGTGGCTCAAACGACTACGTTGCTTACTTTTGGGATACGCAAAGCGGCCAAGTCATTCACCGCTTTAACCACCCTAACCGTGTAACCCAAGTAGCCCTTGATCCACAAGGTCGCTACGCCTTTACCGCAGACAGTATGGCACAAGCACATGTATGGCAGCTGACAACAGGTGATCTTGTTAGCAAACTAAAGTATATTGCCCGTCAGAAAATTTTTACTGCGGTTCGATTTAACGAACAAGCAACTTTGTTGTTAACTGGATCACCTAACCGCTTAGTTGATTTATGGCAAATAGCCGATGGTGAAAATATTCAAAGCTGGCGAGTCACTCCGCGCGAAGGCAGTAAGCCTAAATCGGCGGTGGTGTTAGATGTCGCGTTTACTGATAACGATACTGCGTTGTTAACCGAAAGCTCCAGCGGAATCGCTGAGCGCTTTACTATACGAGAAGCTAATGAACACAATTGAACATCGCTTAATGGAACTTGAGGCAAAAGTGGCCTTTCAAGATGAAACGATTGATATATTAAATGATGAAATTAAAGCTCACCAGCAGCTGTTGGCTAAAATGAAGCGCCAAACAGAACTACTGGCTGAGAAAATAAAAGAGTCGCAACAGCCCTCTTTGATGTCGCAAATGCAAGAGCCACCGCCACCGCATTATTAAACAAGCGGTTAGTCACCCGGCTTAAACACGCCAATCACTTGTTCAAATTGGCGTGTTGATGCTTGCACAGCTTGCTCTGGCTGAGTCATTTTATGACCGCACTGAACACACTCAACCTTTTCAACGTCATGCTCTTTATATAACATCATCATGTCCATGGTTTTACATTCAGGACAAGTTGCACCCGCAATAAATCGTTTTCTCTGTTTCACACCACTTCTCCACAGTTTTAACTGCTATCATTTTATCCTAATATCTACCTAGGTGATACGATTGATAACCATAAGTCGATCCGTGCTATGATATAGGCAATTCAATCAGGGCACAGTAAAGTAACGTATTCATGATCCAAATCTCAGAAATAGAACTATTACGTGGCGGTAAAGCACTGTTAAAAGATGCTTCAGCAACCTTATTTCCGGAGCATAAAGTAGGCTTAGTAGGCGCTAACGGCTGCGGTAAATCTACCTTATTTAGCTTATTAAAGTCAGAGCTTTCATTAGATGCAGGTAATTATACCATTCCTAAAGATTGGTCTATTTCATCAGTAAAACAAGAAACCCCTGCGCTTGAAATAAGCGCGATTGATTACGTACTACAAGGCCACCCTGATTATTACGCGTTACGGATTGCCCTACGTAAAGCCGAGCAAAATAACGATGGCGATACACAAGCTAAAGTACATATTCAGCTAGAAAATATAAAAGGCTACAGCATAGAAGCCAAAGCGGGCGAGCTATTGCACGGTTTAGGTTTCGCCAATAACCAGATTGAAAACCCTGTCAGTGCGTTTTCAGGTGGTTGGCGTATGCGTTTAAACCTAGCCCAAGCCCTTATCCGCGATGCTGATTTACTACTGCTGGATGAGCCAACTAACCACTTAGACTTGGACGCAGTTTATTGGCTCGAACGTTTTTTACGTGCTTACACAGGCACACTAGTATTGATCTCTCATGACCGTGAGTTTTTGGATGCGGTGGTTGATCAGATTTGGCATATCGACCAGCAAAAGATTAACGTTTATAAAGGCCATTACTCGCAATTTGAGCGCCAAAAAGCCGAGCGTTTATTGCAACAACAAGCAATGTTTGAAAAACAACAAGAGCAAATTGCCCACCTTGAGCAATTTATTACGCGCTTTAAAGCCAAAGCCAGTAAAGCTAAACAAGCACAAAGCCGTGTTAAAGCACTTGAGCGCATGGAAAAGCTTGCCCCAGCACATGCCGACTCGCCGTTTGATTTTGAATTTGCTGAACCACTTGCTTTACCTAACCCACTCATGACACTTGATAAAGCCAAAGCAGGTTATGGTGATGTGACTATTTTAGATAGCATAAAACTTAACTTAGTACCCGGTAGTCGCATTGCATTACTCGGTCGTAACGGCGCGGGTAAATCGACTTTAATTAAACTCCTAGCTGGCGAACTGCAACCGCAAGCCGGTGAAGTATTTCAACATCAGGGTTTAAACATTGGCTACTTTGCTCAGCATCAATTGGAATCCTTAGATTTAAAAGCCAGCGCTGTTACACATATACAACGTTTAAACCCAAAAGCTAGTGAGCAATCACTGCGTGACTTTTTAGGCGGTTTTGCGTTTATAGGCGACAAAGCTCTTGAGCCAGTTGCCCCATTCTCTGGGGGTGAAAAAGCCCGCCTCGTTTTAGCCATGCTGGTTTATCAAAAGCCAAACTTATTGCTGCTGGATGAGCCTACTAACCACCTTGATTTAGAAATGCGTCATGCTCTTGTTATGGCATTGCAAGGCTTTGAAGGCGCAATGGTGACCGTATCGCACGATCGCCATATGCTAAAAAACACTGCTGACGAATATTACTTGGTTGATAACGGCGAAGTCACTCAGTTTGGCTATGATTTAGACGAGTACTACCAATGGTTACTCAATGCCAATAAAGAAGCTG
Organism: Pseudoalteromonas sp. APC 3893; assembly: GCF_030408095.1. Taxonomy (NCBI): domain Bacteria; kingdom Pseudomonadati; phylum Pseudomonadota; class Gammaproteobacteria; order Alteromonadales; family Pseudoalteromonadaceae; genus Pseudoalteromonas; species Pseudoalteromonas sp. APC 3893. The sequence continues at coordinate 38,416 of NZ_JASDCD010000005.1, read as the reverse complement.
CCAAGGTTGGGCAAACTGATGACGAACCAAAAGCAAACTCACAAGTTAACCGTAAAGAGCAAAAGCGCTTAGAAGCGGAGTTTAGAAAATCAATTCAGCCCCTTAAAAAGCAGATTGAAAAACTTGAAAAGCAACTCGATAAACACTCCGCAGAACTTAGCGAAGTGGAAGTTGCACTGGGCGATAACGAGCTTTATCACGATGACAACAAAGCCAAACTAAAAGAGTTAATTAGCAAACAAGCGACATTAACACCTAAAGTAAACGACATTGAAGAAGAGCTACTCATGGCCCTTGAAGAGATGGAAGAAAAAGAACAAGCGTTTGCCGATGAACTGGCTTAACAGCGATGATTTTTGGCAATTTGCATGTGACCTTTACAGTAAAGGTGACATGCAAACGCGCCTGTTGGCTTATCAAAACCAGCAAGGTAAAAACGTCAACCTGTACTTGTTGCTGTATTACCTAGATTCTCTCAATCTAGCAATTAGCCAAAACCAACTAAACAAGCTTGAACAATCCATTAGTGAATTTGACCAGCAGGTATTAACTCCCCTACGTGCTACCCGCGGCTATTTAAAAGCCAATCAAACCGAGATTGCAGATTACGCTATAATTCGTAAAGAACTACTCAGTACTGAGCTAAAGCTAGAAAAACAGCAGCAACAGATGTTAATAACCACAATTAATAGCTTTGCTCTAACCCCTTGCAGCGCGCCAAATAACACAAGGCTCTATTTGTAAAAGCCCTCATGTGGGTCGTGCTTTAGCGCGTTAATTTTATTAATGACATAATTCATGGCTAAAGCCATTTCCCACGAGCAATCAAATTTTTCATACCCCTCATTTGCTTCTCATTCTCTTCCTTGTGCAAAAAGATCTTAAGTAACTTACTCACAAAGAGGTTTAGAGGCACTACGCTTTAAAAAACAAAGCCGTGATTTAGCTCAGCAAACTTACTGCAAAATTGTCGCTATAAGTGACGACCTTGAAATTCATTACCTGGTAACTTTCAGCTTTCCCCTTGCAAACTCGCTAACTTCTCTTGGCAATTTTGATCCAAATCAACTTCTATATCACTGCTAATCAACTTAGGAAAATAGCTTGATCTGGATCATATCAGCCTCAGTCAAACCAGCCTATGATTAACCCATAGACATTAGGAGGCGGTTATGGACGTATTCTTTAGAGATTTTTTTAGCGACCCAGTACTATTTTTATCATTTGGTTTTTTAGGTGTTGTTATTAGTTTATGCCTTTTCTTTGTGTATTTTTTTATAAAAAAAGTACACGACGATGACACTCCTAACCAACTACATTAAGCACGACGCGCAAAGCCCCTATCAACTTGTTTGATTAGGGGCTTTTTATTGCGAAAAATTTGTTACACTCATAATTAAATTAGCTGAACAGTTTTAAATAATGCTTTCAAAATTTAAGCCTGCATGGTGGATGAGTAATCGTCATGTGCAAACTATTATGCCACGGTTTTTTAGGCCTTTTCATACTACTCGCTACCAATTAGAGCTACTTGATACGCCAGATGGCGACTTTTTAGAACTCGCTTGGTCATTACCAAAAAATGACAACGCACCGCTTGCCGTTGTATTACACGGCCTTGAAGGCAACATTAACAGTTTTTATGCCAAAGGCATGATGAAGGAGCTAAAAAAGCAGGGTTATAGTGTTGTTTTAATGCATTTTCGCAACTGTTCGTCGCAAGCTAATAAATTACCTCGAGCTTATCACAGTGGTGAAACTGGCGATCTTGATTTTTTTGTTAAGCAACTTAAACAGCAGTTTCCAAATCGCCCTATGGTTGCGGTTGGCTTTTCATTAGGTGGTAATGTATTGGCTAAGTATGTTGGCGAACAAGGTGATGACTGTTTATTTGACGGCGCAGCCGTTGTATCTGCCCCGTATGACTTATCACCATCATGCCAAGTTATTCGCAAAAGCTTAGGTAAAATTTATCAAAAATATTTACTCGACCGGATGAAAAAATCAATGCGTCGTAAATTGCCGCAAATTAAGCAGCAAATCGATTTAACGCCAGAGCAATTAATGAAAATTGATGATTTATGGCAATTTGACGATCAACTAACCGCCCCTCTACATGGTTTTGACGGCGCAGAAGATTACTACCAACAAGCCAGTGCTAAACCCTATTTAAAACACATTACTACGCCAACTTTAATTGTGCATGCGAAAGACGATCCTATGCTATCAATAAAAGCAGTACCAAGTAGGCAAGATGTAAGTGAACATGTTACGCTGCGCATCTCAGAAAAGGGCGGCCACGTCGGCTTTATATCAGGTAACAACCCATTTAAACCTGTGTATTGGTTAGAACAAGTCGTGCCAGAGTATTTCAATCAGCTAGTTAATAAGAGCAGTTATGATCATTCCACACCAGCAACTCGATAAAGACACACTTTATAACTTAATTGAAAGTTACGTTTTACGCGAAGGCACCGATTACGGCGAACAAGAGTTCAGTATTGAAAGTAAAGTTGCACAAGTTAACCAGCAATTAAAAAATGGCGATGCAATGGTATTTTTCTCTGAGCTTCACGAGTCAGTCACCATTATTTCGAAAAACGAATTCAAAGCTATGCAAAATGAAGAGCAATTTAACGAGTAAACTTGTCAGCCTCATGATAAAACTTCACAATGGTTCTTTTACCTCAAGAGCCATTAAAAATGATAAAACTAAGCTCAGTCGTGATCGCAATTTCACTCGCCCTTGCCAGCCAAGCACAGGCAGAAACGGTCACCCCTTCAGATAAAGCAATCAAACTCACCCAAGATACCATTTTAATCGATACGCATATTGATGTTCCTTACCGTATTCATGCTAGATGGGCAGATGTAACGAAAGCGACGAAAGGCGGTGATTTTGACTACCCACGCGCAGTTAAAGGGGGTTTAAATGCACCATTTATGTCGATTTATATTCCCGCTCATTTAGAATTTGAAGGCAAAGGAAAAAGCTTTCAGCTAGCGAATCAATTAATTGATAGCATGGAAGCAATTGTGCAACGTGCTCCTGATAAATTTGCTATTGCAGACTCAACACAAGATATCGAGCAGCAATTTAAAGACAATAAAATGTCGATTGCGATGGGTATGGAAAACGGCTCACCTATTGAAGGTGACATGAATAGCCTGAAACACTTTTTTGACCGTGGGGTGCGTTATATCACCTTAGCTCATTCGCAAAGTAACCATATTTCTGACTCATCTTACGATATACGTCGTAAGTGGAAAGGCTTAAGCCCATTTGGTAAAAAGCTGGTCACTGAAATGAACAACATTGGTATGTTGGTCGATGTATCGCATATTTCTGATGATGCATTTTATCAAGTAATGGAAATCTCAAATGTGCCTGTCATCGCCTCACACTCTTCATTACGCAAATACACCCCTGGCTTTGAGCGCAATATGGATGATGACATGCTATTAGCACTGAAAAAGAACGGTGGCGTTATCCAAATCAATTTTGGTTCAAGCTTTGTAACCGCTAAAGCAGGTGCTTGGGGCAAGCAGTTAAAGAGTAAAAAAGAGTCGGCAAAAAAAGAAGGCACTAAATTAAGTCAAGATTTTGATGCCGCGTATCGTGCTAAAAACCCCTACCCGTTTGCTAGTCTTGCGCAGGTGCTTGATCATATTGATCACGTTGTTGAGCTAATTGGTATCGATTATGTGGGGATTGGCTCTGATTATGACGGTGTGGGTGACTCATTACCAATTGGTTTAAAAGATGTTTCAAGCTACCCTAACCTAGTGCAGGGTTTGATGAACAGAGGCTACAGCGACAAAGACATTAAAAAGATTTTAAGTGGCAATATGCTTAGAGTTTGGAAACAAGCTGAGCAATACGCAAAGCTACATTAAATTTTATGCGCTAGGCTTGGGCCTAGCGCTTATAGCCTCTGTGAACACCGCATTTTTATTGGCCCATATCTTTTATCTTCATTTAACACACTTTTTAACAGACTTTTATAACCAAAAAAGATAAATTACCCATTTTAGAGGCGGATTATTTTATGGCTATAAACAAAGGAACTACCGCGATCACCATAGCAACACTTGCCTTGGTAATTTCATGCTACGGAGCATTTTTTAAAGACAAGCCTAGTTCGCTTAATGAACCCAAGCAACAACAGCCAAGCCCCACAATTTCTATTAGGACTCCTGCACAATACCAGCAATCAAATGAAGCCTTAATTGACGAACTACACAAGAAAGTGAGTTCGCTACAACGCCAAATCGCTAACTTAAAACTACAGACACCAGGCTCTTATCAAGATCAAGATACCGACGAATTTAAAGAGCTGGTACTTAATGTGTTAGAAGAAAAACAGCAACAAGAAGCTGAAGAACTGCGCGAACAGAACCCGCTTTATGGCTTTTACGCTGACTTACCAAAAGACTATGATTTAAGAATCAAATCAGAACCTGACTATGCAAAACAAATAAACGCCCAATTAAGAGAGCAAATACTAGACCCAAATATGGCAGATTTAGATAGATTAGCGGCGCTGAGCCAACTGCAAATGAATATGTTTATCTTGAATAAATCGAGCATGCCTGAATATGACTATGAAGTAGTAGGCAACATTTTAAATTTAGCGAATAGCAGTAGCGACGAAAAATTTAAAATCCAAGCTATCGAGTTAACAACTCAAGCACCGATACTGGATCAGCGCCTAGCAGAGCAGTTTACCAACTTGTTAGAACGAGACTCGAATGATTATGTTCGTCGCTTAGCCACTCAAGGTTTGGTGGCGCAATACTATCAATCCCAAAATCAGAAAGATGACTACACGCAACAAATGGCGCAACACCTACTTGCAGTATATAACGACACTTCCGATAGTGCGGTCAGAGCAGCGCTTGATGAAATGATTGGCAACCAAGATATACTAGATGAGTTACGCAAAAGTGCTGGTTATTAACTTATAAAGTTCATATTTCTAGCCATGATCCAGTACCGTATTATGGCTATACTCTATTAAAACTACGCAAAACCTTGTAACCAGTTAATTATGCTGACAGTTCAAACCAAAAGCGGGATTCTCATTAATTATGAAGACACAGGCGATAGAACCGCGCCTGTTATAATTTTAATTATGGGTTTAGGTGCACAGTTGACTGTATGGCCGGATGAGTTATATTTAGGCTTAGCAGAGAAAGGCTTTAGGGTAATACGCTTTGATAACCGCGACACGGGGCTTTCAAGTCAACTTGAACAACTAGGCAATCCTAATTTATTTAAAGTATGGTTAAGTAAACGCCTCCCTGTTGCTTCTCATATCCCGTACACTTTGGATGATATGGCAAATGACGTGCTGGAATTAATGGCAGCGTTAAGAATCAAAAAAGCGCATCTCGTGGGCGCCTCAATGGGCGGCATGATTGCACAATTGATTGCTGCACAGCATAAAAAGAAGGTATTAAGTTTAACCTCAATTATGTCGAGCTCAAGTAAACCTAAGCTGTCGGCCTCTAGCTTAAAGTTATTTTTACAACTAGCTAAACACCGCCCGTTACGAGTAAATCGCGATAGTGCTATTCATTACAATATAAAGCTCAATCAATTAATTGGTAGCCCTGCTTATCCGCAAGATGAACAAACGCTACGCAAGCAAGCGACATTAGGAGTTGATAGAGCACACAACCCACAAGGCTTTAACCGGCAACTGGCAGCCATTGCCGCCAGTGACTGTCGGCAACATTTAATGACGAAAATCAAAGCCCCAACCCTCGTCATACACGGCAGTTTAGACCCTGTCATGCCAGTAGCCGCTGGAAAGCAAACTGCAGCCCAAATCAGGAAGGCTAAATTAAAGATAGTAAACGGTATGGGCCACGACTTCCCGCCAGCATTAATGGCAAAAATGACCAAATGGATAAGCAAACACGTTAAAAAAGCAGAACAAAAGCGCGCCCAGAAAAAGTTAAAGAAAAAGCCATTGCTCTAACTACATCCCCAATTCTCGGGGTTCGTAAAACTCAACCCAAGCTACGGCGTTTGAATTCACACAGAGCAGCTCGCACTCTTTACTCTCGCAAACTCGCTAGCTTTTCTACAGGTATTAAAAAACCCGAGACAAAGCTCGGTTTTTTTTTAGTATTAATTAGCTAGGCTAACTATTACTCTACGATAGTTGCTACAAAGCACCTACGCCTAAGGTAAGAGCGCCACCTTCACATGACGTAGATTTCGGGCATTAAAAAAGGCCACCGAGGTGACCTTTTTCTAATAATTAACTTAAAAGTTAACTATTACTCTACGATAGTTGCTACAACACCAGCACCTACAGTACGGCCACCTTCACGGATAGCGAAACGAAGACCTTCATCCATCGCGATTGGTGCGATTAGAGTTACAGTCATCTTAACGTTATCACCAGGCATTACCATTTCTACGCCATCTGGTAACTGTACGTCACCAGTTACGTCAGTTGTACGGAAGTAGAACTGTGGACGGTAACCTTTGAAGAAAGGAGTATGACGACCACCTTCATCTTTAGAAAGTACGTATACTTCTGAAGTGAAAGTTGTATGTGGGTTGATTGAACCAGGCTTAGCTAGTACTTGACCACGTTCAACGTCTTCACGCTTAGTACCACGTAGAAGTGCACCAATGTTCTCACCAGCACGACCTTCGTCAAGAAGCTTACGGAACATTTCAACACCAGTACAAGTAGACTTAGTAGTCTCTTTGATACCAACGATTTCAACTTCGTCATTCACGTTGATGATACCAGCTTCAACACGACCAGTTACAACTGTACCACGGCCTTGAATTGAGAAAACATCTTCGATAGGCATGATGAATGGCTTATCGATGTCACGCTCTGGCTCTGGGATGTAAGAATCTAGTGCTTCTGCAAGCTCAACGATCTTGTCTTCCCACTGCTTTTCGCCTTCAAGTGCTTTAAGAGCAGAACCTTGAATTAGTGGTAAGTCATCACCTGGGAAGTCATATTCAGAAAGAAGTTCACGAACTTCCATTTCTACTAGCTCAAGTAGCTCTTCGTCATCAACCATGTCACATTTGTTCATGAATACGATGATGTAAGGAACGCCAACCTGACGAGAAAGTAGGATGTGCTCACGAGTTTGTGGCATAGGGCCGTCAGTTGCAGCAACAACTAGGATAGCGCCGTCCATTTGAGCAGCACCAGTGATCATGTTTTTAACATAATCGGCGTGTCCAGGACAGTCTACGTGTGCGTAGTGACGAGTAGGCGTATCGTACTCAACGTGTGAAGTTGAGATTGTGATACCACGCTCGCGCTCTTCTGGAGCGTTATCGATTGATGCGAAGTCTTTAGCTACACCACCGTATACTTTTGCAAGTACGTTAGTGATTGCTGCAGTTAGGGTAGTTTTACCGTGGTCAACGTGGCCGATTGTACCAACGTTTACGTGCGGTTTTACGCGTTCAAACTTTTCTTTTGCCATGACGGAACCTATCAGTTTTGTTTATCTAGATTACATATGAAAATAATCCACCAGCAGGTAGATTAAATTAAATTTTTCAAATTTCAAATAGTATTTTCTGACAGATAAAGGAAGTAATCAAGAAGATTCGTATGACTGGTGCTGATAGGCAGATTTGAACTGCCGACCTCACCCTTACCAAGGGTGCGCTCTACCAACTGAGCTATATCAGCAACACCAGAAACTGGAGCGGGCAGCGGGAATCGAACCCGCATCATCAGCTTGGAAGGCTGAGGTAATAGCCATTATACGATGCCCGCGTTAGGAACCTGTTCTTAATCTACCTCTAACCGTCAAGAATAAAGTGGTGGAGGGAGCTGGATTCGAACCAGCGAAGGCTGAGCCGTCAGATTTACAGTCTGATCCCTTTGGCCGCTCGGGAACCCCTCCACGATAATTCTTTACTAAGCACTTCCGGTAAAAGGAAAGTGGTGCCGACTAACCGAGTCGAACGGTTGACCTACTGATTACAAGTCAGTTGCTCTACCAGCTGAGCTAAGTCGGCACTGCTTTAGTACGGGGCGAGATATTAGAGTAAGGCGTATTGGGATGCAACAATAAATTTGAAAAAAATGTAATTTTTTAACCCAAACGCTCACAAATCAGTCAAAACGAGGTTTTTTTGTTACTTTTCGCTTAATTCACGCCAATAGTTTAAACCCAACATAACTAAATGCTCCGCAAAAATAGCATCAACAAATTGCGTTTGTAACAGTTTTGCGTAGCCGCCAGCCAAAATTAGCTGTGGTTTTTTATTTGTTAAATGCAGTTTAGCTTGTTCAATAGCGCCAACGGTTGCCACAAGTGCCCCATTTTTTAAACCATTAGGTGTATTAACTCCCAGCTCAGTGCTAAAAGGCGTTGTTTGATCGTCAAAAACTCGTTGAGTATTTTGCGTCAGTGAGCGGGTCATCAGTTCTAGCCCTGGGATTATCCAACCACCTAGGTGTTGTCCATCAATGTTTAATACGTCAATGGTGGTTGCGGTACCGGTGTCAACAATGATGCAATCTTGCTGTGGCCATAACTTATAAGCTGCAATTAGGGCTAACCAACGATCAATACCTAAGTTTTGAAATTGCGAATAGGCGCAGCTTAATCCATCGAGCTGTTTAGTCACTACAGCTTCAAAACAAGGAATCTTATGCCTACTTGCAAATTTAATTAGCTCATCGAGTTGTTCACTCTTACCTACACATGCATAAACAACTTCTGTAACTTGTTGCCACTGTACAGTATCTACATTACAGCTAGTGATATTACCCTGGTTAAATAACGCTGCTTTTAACGCAGTATTACCTACATCTATCAGCAGTCTCATAGCTGTGCTTTCCGTAAAGAAATTTCACCGCCATAGTAACTCTTCGCTTCACCATCTTGGCGAATTCGAATACCGCCATGCATATCTATTCCCTCACATATACCCCGCCAGCTTCTATGCCCTGTATTTAGCTCAACACATTGCCCTGCAAAGGCATCTAGGGTATTCCATTGCTGATACATGTCTTGTAAGCCAGTTAGGCTATATTGTGCCAAGCGTTGTTCTAAGTGATACGTAAGATGCGCAACGAGTTTGTTTTTATCTAATTTTATGGTGTGTTGACTTAAGTCTGTCCATGCTTGGTCTATTTGCTGGCTAAAGCTTTGTGGCATCTGTAAGTTTATGCCAATACCAATCACTAACTGACATGGCCCTTGAGGTTGCCCGTCAAGTTCAACTAATACACCGGCTAGCTTTTCTTTATTGAGGTAAATATCGTTTGGCCATTTGAGCTCAATATCTAATTGGTAGAGTGCTTTTAACGTATCGTAAACGGCAAGCCCTACCGCAATTGACATACCCATTGCCGCTTGAAGGCCGTCATCTAAACGCCAGTAATAGCTATAATAAAGGTTTGCACCAAATGGGGATTGCCACACTCGCCCTCGACGTCCGCGCCCAGCTTGCTGCATTTCGGCTACAATCACAGTGCCAGAGTCTAACTGCTGCTTTGCCGCTATACGGCGCATTAACTCACTATTGGTTGAGTCGATTACAGGCTGTACTTCTATTTGTGCTGTATCCGCCCCGAGGGCTTGGTAACAATGTTGAATTTTACTTTGCTCTAGTAAACCAACGGTATTATTCAAGCTATAACCTTTTCCATTCACTTTAAAAATATCAAGGCCCATCTCTTGTAAGCTTTGTATATGTTTACTCACTGCAGCGCGACTAATACCGAGCTGCTCTCCCAGTAACTGCCCTGAGATAAAGCCACCGTTATTTAATGCATTTAAAATGGCTAACCTATTTCCACCGGGCGCTTTCATGGTGTTTCCTCTAAATCAATATGACATTCACCGTCTCTTGCCATCAAGCGTACTTCATGTTGTAACCGTATTTGATAGCACTGCCACACTTGCTGCTGAATATGTTGCACCATGGCAATTAAATCAGCCCCTGTACTATTGCCATGATTAACTAACACCAAGGCTTGTTGTTGGTGCACTTCAATATCCGCTATTCGATACCCTTTTAAACCGGCCTGCTCGATTAACCACCCTGCTGCGACCTTGTGGTGCTTAGTGTCATAAAAATAATATGGTAATTGTGGGTACGCTTTTAGCAGTGTTTGCAGCTGCGAGTTAGTTATTATTGGGTTTTTAAAAAAACTGCCGGCATTTGCCAGTTCATAGGGGTTAGGTAATTTGCTGCTGCGTGTTTTAATCACTTGCTGAAAAATGCTTTTTGCACTGGTATCCTCAAGCTGCTGTAATGGTCCATAGCTTAATTCTGGCTGCCATTGTTTTGGTAAACAAAACCCGACTTGGGTGATCACTGCGTTATTTTTCAAGCTATGTTTAAAAATAGAATCGCGATAGCCAAATTGGCACTCGGCATTATTAATACGTATAAACTGTTTGCTAGTGATATCAAAGTACTCAACGTATTCAATGTATTTCGCCAGTTCAACGCCATAAGCACCGATGTTTTGTACTGGTGCCGCCCCCACTGTGCCCGGTATCAGTGCTAGATTTTCAAAACCTGGCATACCATGTTCAAGAGTATAAATAACTAACTGATGCCAACTTTCTCCTGCAGCAGCTTCAAGCAAGTAATCATACTCTCGCACAGTTGCAGTAATCCCTTTGGTCGCCATTTTAATCACCTGACCATGGTAGTCAGTTAAAAAAACGGTATTGCTACCCTCACCCAAAATACAAAAAGGGCTATCAAATGATTGCTGCTGTAATTGCTCGAGTTCAGTTATTTCAATTAATTTTGAGCACTGACTCGGTAACGAAAATGTGTGAAAAGCTTGCACAGAGTGAGTCACAAAATGCCTCAAAAGTTAATTACCACTAATCGCATTAGTTTACCCCATCATCGCAAAACGCGCATCAGATTGCAGAAATTGTTCAAACTCAACTATTAATCGTGTTATAAAACCAGCACTTTTTATTTGTGTTCAGGGTAATTATGAAAATCACACCTCTTTTTTTCAGTCTCGCAATGGCTGGTATGTGTTCTCAAGCAATGGCCAGTGCTGTTGACCAAAACTCGTATGCGAACCTTAACGATGTTATTACAACGCACTTAAACCTTGATTTAGATGTCGACTTTGCCGACAAACAATTAGAAGGTTTTGTTGAGCACACGTTAGAATGGCAAAACAGCCAAAGTAAAAAACTCGTGCTTGATACTCGCGATCTAGATATTGATAAAGTTATGTATAAAACGCACTCTGGTGGCTGGAAAAAAGCAGATTTTACACTCGCTAAACGCGACGATGTAAAAGGCTCAAAACTCACTATTAGCTTTAAAAACCAAGCGCAAAAAGTACGTATTTACTATAATAGCCGACCAGAAGCCTCTGGTCTGCAGTGGTTAACACCAGAACAAACGGCGAGCAAAACTCACCCATTTATGTACAGCCAATCGCAAGCAATTCATGCCCGTAGTTGGTTACCCGTACAAGATACGCCAGCAATGCGTGTTACTTATACTGCACGTATTCATACCCCTGAAGATATTCGTGCGGTAATGAGTGCCGATAATAAAGATGCGCTCTATAAAGATGGTGATTACCACTTTGATATGCCGCAAGCAATTTCGCCTTACTTAATTGCAATTGGTGCGGGTAACTTAGAATTTAAAGCAATGTCTAAGCAAACGGGGATTTTTGCTGAGCCAGAAATCCTTGATGCCTCAGTTGCCGAATTTAATGATACCCAAGCAATGATCGACAAAACGAACGAAATGTATGGTGAATATGCATGGGGCCGTTACGACTTATTAATGCTACCACCTAGTTTCCCATTTGGCGGCATGGAAAACCCACGTCTTTCATTCATTACCCCAACTGTAGTAGCTGGTGATAAGAGCTTGGTTAATCTAATTGCCCATGAACTCGCGCACTCGTGGTCTGGTAACTTAGTAACCAACGCGACATGGGAAGATTTATGGCTAAACGAAGGTTTTACCTCATACGTTGAAAACCGCATTATGGAAGAAGTCTTTGGCCGTGACCGTGCCGTAATGGAACAAGCACTTGATACTGCGGGGCTTCGTGCACAGCTTAAAACTATTGATGCGCCAGACACACGCCTTAACTTAAAACTAAATGGTCGCGACCCAGACGATGCATTTAGTTCAGTACCTTACACCAAAGGTCAGCTATTTTTAATCTACCTTGAAAACCAATTTGGTCGTGAAAAGTTTGATGATTTTGTAAAAACCTACTTTAACGAGTTTGCTTTTAAGTCATTAACAACGGCGCAGTTTGTCACTTACATCGAAGCTAACTTAATTAAAAAATACCCAGGTATTGTTAGCATGGATAAAGTTAACGAGTGGATTTTCCAGCCGGGTTTACCAAGTGATGCACCTAATCCAACGTCTGATGCGTTTGACAAAGTAGATGCTGCAACCACAACATGGTTACAAAGCTCTACCACTGCAGCACAGCTGCCAACAGCAAACTGGACAGTGCACGAGTGGTTACACTTTCTAAATAACCTACCACGAGACTTAAGCATTGAAAAAATGACTGAGTTAGACAACGAATTTAATCTAACTCAATCAACCAATGCTGAACGTGCCTTTGCATGGTACATGCTAGCTGTAGGCAATGGTTATCAACCAATTTATCCTTCGCTTGATAAGCACTTGTCAGGAATTGGCCGTCGTAAACTAATTGTGCCGCTGTATAAAGCATTAATTAAAAACGGCAAGCGTGAGTGGGCACATGATGTATACATCAAAGCACGCTCAGGCTACCACCCGCTAGCACAGGGTACTATTGATGATTTATTTGCTAAGTAAATAAATCACTTTAATTAAGGCGCTTAATTAGCGCCTTTTTTTATGACCTTATCTAAGAAAGCTTGCTGTTGTTGTGGGCTTGCTTGTTGCCACCAAAAATCTAACATAGCCGCTGCACTTGGTGCACCTTGTACCGTCGGTGCAGGAGCTGGCTGAGAGATAGGTGCATTAACAGCAACAGGCGCAACTGCAACAGGTTGAGCTTGTGCAGTAGGTGCTGCAACAACGTGCGAACTGTTGCTCTGCTTTTGCTCTACTGTACTATCTAAGGGGATACCTAATGATGATCCCTTAGCTTGTAAGCTCACTTGCGGGGACTCTGCAAATACTTTAGCCGCTACGGCATTGTCTGCACGATTAAACACAATGTCGTAATCTTCACCCTGCTCAATTGTGACTGATACCCAAAACGGTTCAGAGTCCACAACTTGATGATCGTCATACCCTTGTTCGTACAAATCTGTGTATTTAAGCTTAAATTTATATGTGCCTGGTGCGAGTTCTAATTCGTCCACGCGACTAAAAAATGAATGTTCAATTACTTTATCTCCCACTTGTAGCGGGACAATTTCTTCTGGGAAATAGACAGTTTCGGCCATCGCTGTTGCACTTAAACCTAACGATACAATAGTGCTTACTAATAGTAATTTACGCATAAAAACTCCTTCTGTTTGATTTCAGTTTGACACTGCTGGCAAAATTTGTCATTAGTGACTTTAGTACAAGCCAACACAGAGCCACAAAAATGACGACCGAAACAATTTTTACCAAAATCATTAATCGTGAAATTCCTGCAGATATTATTTACGAAGATGAACTATCTCTTGCCTTTAAGGATATCAACCCGCAGGCACCGTTTCATATTTTAATTATCCCAAAAAAAGCGATTGCAACAATTAACGATATTACAGAGCAAGATACGTCTATCGTTGGTCATTTATACGTTGTAGCCGCTAAAATTGCGAAACAGCATGGTTTCAGTGAAGATGGCTTTAGAGTAGTCATGAATTGCAACGAGCATGGCGGGCAAACCGTTTATCATATTCATTTACATATGTTAGCAGGTAAAAGTATGGGTTGGCCTCCTTATCAAGATAACAAAAAAGAACCACTATAAAAAAAATAACCAGCACTTTTGGTTCAATTTGAAATTAGCTTTTTAAAAATAATACTTAATAAATTCATGTGCATAACAATTAATTCACATGATTCTTCTCGATATATGACATGCTTAAATCCGTAAAAGTGTACTTTTCCTGCCCCTTTCTAGGAAATTTCTAATACGAAAGGGGTGGATTGCGTGATAGGATTGATTAGTCAACTTTATTCAAGAGTATGTAAGTATGAGTAATTCAGCCTTTTTGTTACTAGATTTAGAGCCAATTAATACAATTGGTATTAATGTATTAGAGCCATTGTTAAAAACCCAAGGGCTAAATGTTACAACGGGAACTAATATTTTAGATGTTCCTGAGGACACTCGTTTATTGTTTATTGAAACTTCAAGTAACGGTGCATGGGAAAAATTAAAAGAACAATTAGTAAATCTTCGTGTAAAATGCGATATCGTATTATTTAACTTAGATGAGAATCCTGAGCTTGCTAATCGTGCATTATTAAGCGGTATTCGTGGTGTATTTTATACAACTGATAATGCTGATGTATTAATGAAAGGTATTCGCTTATTGCTTGAAGATCAGCTTTGGTATCGCCGCGATATCATGTGTAATGCGTTAAACCGTATGTTGCAGTTTAATAAAGACGCCCTCCACAAGCTGACAGAAGGTGATATTGAGCCAGTAAAATTAACTAAGCGCGAAAAAGCAATTATCTCATTAATGAGTAACGGCTCTAAAAACAAAGAAATAGCTGAAGCACTTAGCATTAGCCCACACACAGTAAAAACACATTTATATAGCGCATTTAGAAAAACCAAATGCCGCAACCGCATTGAGTTACTTTCTTGGGCTCAACAAAATATACCTGACGAAATCCGCTAAACGTTCGTTTGGTTTTAAATTAAAACAGGTACTTTATGTGCCTGTTTTACGCCTGATAAATTGCTAAGCTTGAAAAATCCTATTATTCTGAACCGGTCTCTGATCTGCTTGGAATAAATATGCTCGACTCCCTCACTCTTTACTTTGCCAGTGCAGCTATGATGGCTGTGATGACATTGCTAAATTTTCTAACGTGGCGTACCAATAAAAACACACCAGGCACACTCCTTTTCATTTTTTATCCGTTAGTACTTTTTGCTGCACTTATGAGTTTTGCCTTACATGGCAATATAGATAGTTTACCCACCATGGTTTTAGCCAATGCTTTTTGGTTTAGTGCATCGATAATTCATGCTTTAGCTATCAGTCAATTTGTCGGCTACAAAGGCAAAGAGCTACGTTTTTTTGTCATAGCAACATTAGTGTGTGCAGCACTTTTAATGTATTTCACCGTAGTGGTACCTGATTTACGTAACAGTATACTCGTCGCGGATTTACAGCACATAAGTGAAGCCATCTTTTTACTCTATATATTTATCCATATCGCCAGAAAACCTTACCCTAACGGCAGTATCGTTTATATTTTTATTCTCTCTATTGTCAGCTGTATCTATGCTGGGCGTGCTTTTTTAATGGGGGATGTAAACAACTTTACCCTGTTAAAAGAAAACTGGTTTAGTGTTACTTTATTAGTTAACGGAGTAATAGCTCCCATGTTCTATACGACGGGTATGGCGCTACTTTGTAATGAGCGACGCGAACAAAATCTTAATCAACTTACCGCTAAAGCACAAAAAGATCTCGAGATCCGTGGTTTGTTTTTATCAACGATTAGTCATGAAATTCGCACGCCCCTCAATGGCATTTTAGGCAGTGCACAATTAATTCTCAACCAGTCAAGTGACTCTCGCGATAAACCCTACTGTGAAGCGATAATTAATTCAGCTGAATCTTTGAACCTGCTAGTAGACAAAGTACTCGATTACGCAAGCTTAGATCAACACAACGAAGCTCTATACGAAGAAGATGTTGAGTTTAAAACTTGGCTACATAATTTATGCCTACTACTCACACCATTAGCAGAGCAAAAACGCCTGCACTTTGAGCTAATCTACAATCTCCCTGAGCAAGCTTGTTATTATTGCGATCAACAAAAATTGCGCCAAATAATCATAAACTTGATGGGTAATGCAATTAAATTTACTGATCAAGGTGAAGTAAAAATTCGAGTCGAATTGCTTGAAGAGCGTCAGCTAGAACACCGTATTCGTATAAGTGTCATTGACTCAGGCCCTGGCATTGAAGATGATGAAATTGAATATCTCACCGAGCCTTATGTACAAAGCAATGCTGGTAAAGAAAAAGGCGGAACAGGCCTTGGTCTTGCGATCACCAGCAGGTTATTAGACAAACTAGGTTCTCGCTTAGATATCTTCAGCGAATTAGATAAAGGCAGTTCGTTTAGCTTTGATATTACGCTTGCATTAGGTGAATTGAGCTTGGTCGAACAGCGCCATCAATCGAAAGAATACATTACGGGACTTGATGTTTTACTGGTAGAAGACTTAGACCTGAATCAAAAAATAGCCATTGAATTTATGGCTGATGATGAACATAAAATCAAACTAGCTCGCGATGGCAAAAGTGCTATTAAATTGATGCAACAGCACCACTTTGATGTGGTTTTATTAGACATGAATTTACCCGACCTAACAGGACAAGAAGTACTCAAGACTTTAAAGGGGGTTGAGCATAAAAACCAACGCACACCCGTCCTTGCTTTTACTGCGAGCTTGAGCCCTGACGAAATAAAAGAATATTTTGCGCTTGGCATAAAAGACATTGTCGGCAAGCCAATAAAACACCATAAGCTACGCCAAGCTCTGAGCGATTCACAAAATAACCAAGCACCGATTATTGCCGTTGAACTTAGTGATGTGCTGTATGATGAAACTGCAGCCGAAACGTTAACAAGCTCATTTAGTGAAGATGAAGTCTCTTCTATTTACAATGAGTTTGTACTTTCAGCCCGCAATAAGCTTATTCGCGCTCAACAGTTGCTTGATGAAGACAAAGAGCAATGCATTAAAGTACTACATCGACAAGCAAGCACTGCACTACAGCTTGGCTTTAACCGCTATGGTATTGAACTTAAAAAAATAGAGCGCCGGCTGTTAGACAACAAGCCGCTTAAAGATTCACTCACAGAAGCCATCGTGCTGTGGCAAAGCAGTTTAGAGCAATACTTAAAGTATGTTAGAAGTGAGTTGAGTTAGTGGGTTGGCGTGTTGGCGTGTTGGCGTGTTGGCGAGATAAAAGTAACGAGGAGCAAGTGCAATGGCTATTTTTAAAAACTTATTTCGCTGGCAGCGTGGTCGACAGCATTCAGGCTATGACAAAATGCTGTTATGTGGCGCGTATTGGCCAGTAAAGTTTGACACTTACTTAATATACATATTAAGTATTGGCTGGATAAAAAACCGCTAACCGCTAGTTTCGCCCATATTGATCATCAAAGCGCTCAATGTCACTTTCATCAAGTATGCTACCGGTTTGCACCTCGATCACGATCAGCGGCTCAGCTTGACTATTTGCTAAGCTGTGGATTTGCCCTGCGGCTATATAACAAGATTGATCGGCCTTTAAAACACTGGCTTTATCATCGATACTGACATCTGCAAAGCCTGAAACTACCACCCAGTGTTCGGCACGATGCTGATGGCGCTGAGTAGAGAGCCTGCCACCGCTATTAACAGTGATTTTTTTAACTTTAAAACCACTTCCTTCCACTAGCACACGGTAACTTCCCCAAGGTCGATAAACAGCCTGATGGTTAAGTAGCTTATCGCTTTGCTTATTCGCTAACTGGGCTAGGAGCTGTGGTAACTGATCTAATTGCGCTTTATTTGCCACTAACGTTGCGTCGTGGGTATGAATAACGGCTAAGTTATTTACACCTAGAGCCGCGATAGTGTGGCCTTCTTCACTGTAAACAAGGTTATTTTCGCTATTAAACAACACGTCGTTATAGCTAGCATGATTGCCTAAACTATCTTTACTGGCACTTTGCCACAGCGCATTAAAACTACCAACATCACTCCAATTAAGAGCCAAGGGTAGCACCACAACATTATCGCTACGCTCTAATATGGCATAATCAATAGAGTCGCTCGGGCAATGTTCAAGCGCTGCTTCATCAGCTCTTATAAACCCTAAATCTTGGCTAAAACTGGCAGCATCGGCAACAGCGCGGGCTATTTTTGGCGCAAACCTTTCCAGTTCGCGAAGGTAGCTTTTTGGCGTAAACAAAAACATGCCACTATTAAATGAGTATTCGCCACTTGTCACATACTGTTGTGCCAGTTCTAGATCTGGTTTTTCTTTAAACTCATCAACTTGATAGCAGTGTGAATTAGCTATTTTTGAGCCTTGTTTAATATACCCATAACCACAGTTAGCTGTATCTGGCTTAATTGAAAAAGTAACCAGTTTCCCTTGTTCGGCCATTGCGATTGCATCTGGAAGTTGTTGCACTAAATGCTCAAAGTTAGCGATATAATGATCTGCAGGAATAACAAAAATAGGTGAATCAATTCCCTGAGCTAATGCATACTGTGCAGCAAGTGCGATAGCTGGTGCGGTATTTTTACCTTGCTGCTCTAATAGAATAGCTTTAGGCGTTACGCCTATGGCTTCACACTGATGGCTTGCAATAAATCTATGCTGTTCATTACATACTAAAATAGTGTCATTGAAACAATCACCATTAACCCGTGCTAAGGTATTTTGTAATAACGATTTCTCATCTAACAAAGAGAGGAATTGCTTTGGCATCGCTTGACGAGATAAAGGCCATAGCCTTGATCCGATCCCACCAGCGAGAATTACAGGAGTGATTAAAGACATTTACCAGCCACAGCTTGATTTAATTGCTTCATTCTAACAGAAGATTAGGCTCCTTTAATATGCTGCCCCTATAACTCATAGAGATATTTCTACCGTTACTTTAAAAGTAACCGAAAATATATCCAATAAATTAGTTACATAAATTACTCAATTGCTAAACTACAAAAAAGTAAACTAAATTCATGTTTTATGTATTTTAAGGATTAATAATGCGAGCGTTGTTATGTTTTTTTGTATTAACCATAGCTGGCTCAAGCCAAGCTGCAACCACCGTATTCCAATGTGAAAAGAATGGTATTGCTATATTTAGTCAATTCCCTTGTGATGAAAATGCCAAAGAAGTCAATATTAAAACGCCTAATATAGCGCAAACTCAAAAAAATACACTAGACTCCGTGGATAACTACCTGACAATACAAAAAATAGATCGCGAAATTACTGAGCACCAACAGGCAATAAAAAAACTAAAAGAAACGTTTGCAAAGAATAAGCAAAAAATTAACTACATGACGCAAGACAGTGCTAACCGCATGGGTGCAAATTCCATCGCAGATGCGATTGCTCAGCGCACTGATGAGTTAAAAAGTTATTTTAAGCCACAAATAAACAGCCATGAAAAACAAATTAAAACGCTCAGCGCATTAAAAGATGACTTACGCCAACAATCAGGGCCTTAGCACGCCTTGTACGACTGCGATAAACTGCTCAATGTCTTTTTCATCATTATAAATATGCGGTGAGACCCTAATTCCATATGCTCTTTCATCAACACTGATGTTCGCAGCTGTCAGAGCATGCATCACATCAGTTTGTTGCTGTGCAAAATTAAAAATAGCAGTGCCGCTAGAAGCTTGTGCTGAGCTGGGCGATACCTGATATTCACCCAAGGCTAAATTTAACTGAGCTAACAATTTAAGATTATATTCACGAACTGATGCAACGCCTAATTTTGCAAAGTATGCAATGCTATGCCCTGCTATAACATAGGGAGCAATCGAAGGGGTTCCTCCCCAAAAACGTAATGCCGTAGTATTGTAATCAAAATGATTAATATCAAACTCAAAGGGGTTTTGATGTGAAAACCAGCCGACATCTGTCGGTTGGCAAAGTTCGAGTTGAGCTTCACTGACCCACAAATAGGCAGCTCCTGGCCCTGAACACAACCATTTTACACTGGAGCCAATCATAAAATCGACTTCAACGGTTGCTAAATCGAGAGCTAAGACACCCGCTGATTGTGCTACATCAACTAAACTTAAGCAGTTATTGCGCTTACATAACTGTGCAATGTCGCTAACAGGAGCCTGCTGGCCTGTGTTGGAATACGCATGACTAATAAACACTAAATCAGTATCTGATTTTATATATTGCTGCCAAACATTAATATCTGTTAAGTCTAACTCACTGGGTATATAGTTAATCTGAGCACCTTCAGCCAACGCTTTTTGCATAACAAAACCCATACTCGGGAAATCGCTTTGCGCCATTAATACTCTGCATTTACTTTGTTTTAACCTTGGGTGCGACATTAATATTTTAGTTAATGCACTGGATAAATTAACCTGCGGACAAAAAAGTGTTTGTTTACTGTTAAATAAATCGCTCAAAGCCTGAGTGAAACGCTCAATGCTACATAGCCATTGCTGCCATGGCTCTTTATTAGTCGTTTGCCATGGTGAAAAGAAGTGCTCGTTGAAATCGCTTTGGCTACTTTTTAATGCCCGACCAACCGAGTGATTTAATAGATAACACCCTGAAGATAAATTAAAGTCATCTTTATACATTTATTTTTTCACCCACTTTTTTAGCTGCGATAAGTCATCATAGCGAGTTTTTATATCATCACGTTTAGCCGCAGCACGGCGATCTCTGAGTTTCTCAAGTGAATCTAACAAAACATGCAGTGGCGGCCCGCTCGCCGTCACTTTTTGCATATGTTGTTGCTGCATTTGCTGAGCAGGTTGCGCTATAAACTTACTAACCAGCTGATTATGATGACCAATTGCCGTATCGCCATGAAGCTTACAAACCTGAATAAACAGCTTTACATTGGTTTGAAACCAATCACTTTCACGCATACTTGATGCAGCTAAAAAATCATCCATAATACTTGGCATACTCATTGATTCACGAAGTATTTGTTGATCTTCTGGCATCATGTATAAAAATTTATCCACCAGCATTTGTGAGTAGCTTGGCTCATTTGCAAAACATAAGCCCAACAGCAAATCAATTACATTAATACCAGCAAAATCTCCCGCATTCGCGCCACGATAGACTTCTTTGCCAACTCGGTACGGCTTGTAATATGGACGCACACAAAAAAAGAATCGATCTGTATCGAGCTGAGTATATAACGCGTTATTTGATTCAATAACATCTAGCAGTGCCGCTTTTGCAACTTTAAGTAGATCGCCGCACAAGGGGTGTGAAATACCTAAAGGTTGTATCTTTAATAGTGCATCGGCTGCTCGCTTATACGCCAAAATACCTTTTGTGTTGTAATCAATAAACAGTTTCTCATCAGGTAAGTCTGTAAAGCGTTTATATACACCATTGACGGCTTTGTTATGGGTGGTTAAATGCGCAGTAGCAAAACGTGGAGTCACCCCAATAGAAGCGCCTATGTGCATCGCTAAAGCCGACGCTTCAACGAGTGGCGATGTTGTTTCTCGTGATGGCTCAGTAATTTCATGACGACGACACGCCGCCATAAATAAGCCCACATTGCCAAGTAAATCAAATGCGCTGTCAAAGCCTTCATCTGTATTGCCCTCAGCTAACAATTTACTTATATGAGTATTCCCTTCGAGCTCTAGCTGATGCTTATATTGCTCCCCTACAAGCTCCACATTGGCTTTATCATCTTGCTGCCAATATAACTTCTCCAAGTTAGTATTTATTTCAACAAACCGGGTTCTTAGCCACTCGTCAAATGCTTGAGTATTTTTACTCATATTTACTTTATCCAAAGTTTTTTATTGCATTTATGTTAACAGATAGCATAGAGTAGTAATCAGCAAAAACCCTATAAATCCCATATAAAATTAGTGGTTTTAACTATTTAATCATCAGTTATTGAAGAAATCCTACAATTATGAGTTTAGATAAAAAAGATCGAGAGCTGTTAATTCGCCTGCAAGATAATGCGCGTAGCCCTATTTCACAATTGGCCAACGAGGTAAACTTATCGGATACGCCTTGTTTAAGACGCATAAAAAAGCTCGAAAACACTGGGGTTATTTGTGGCTATCATGGCGCAGTTAATCCAAAAAAGATTGGCTTAAATGTTTTAGTGTATGCATTTGTAAGATTAAATCAGAACTCAGTAAGTGCAGCAAACTCCTTTGAAGAACAAGTTGAAAAGCTTGCCTATGTTTTAGAGTGTGGGGTGATTTCTGGCAGCTATGATTATTTACTAAAAATAGTGGCTACTGATTTAGAAAGCTACGAGCACTTTGTTAAATATAAGCTGGGAAGCATTGATTGTATTGCAAATATTGAGTCAACTATTGTTTTAAAGCAAGCTTTTAGTAAAAAGCAATTACCATTATAAAAAGCCCCCTTTCTTGTACTATTTAGCTATACTGAAGCGAATATAAAAATAAATACAACAGGACACACGTGAAGGTACTTCAGTCTAAAATAAGCTCTTTATGCTTTTACGTAGTTCTCTCTGCCGCTTACTTCTTAATCGGCAAATTACTCACGAATTTCGCGTTCCAATCCCAGGTCATTCCTATCTGGTTGCCTGCAGGCATTGCTCTTGTGGGTTGCTTTATTTGGTGGTGGCGATTTATCCCCGCCCTTTTTATTGCCTCAGTTGCATTTAACCTCAGTGCTGGAGAAAGTAGCGTCAGCGATAATGTGCTTGTAGGTAATACACTAAATGAGGTTTTATTAATAGGTTTAGGGGTAGTGGTACAAGCCATGGTAGGGGCTGGCTTGTTAAAGTATTGGCTAGGACACCCTCTTTACCTTAAAACTCGAAAGGCGATCATATTTTTCATATTTATCATTGGCATAGTCGTCAGTCTTATTTCGGCAAATATTGGTGTATACGCCCTAAGTATCTTTAACCCCGCTTACAGCATTAATAATCACTGGAGTAATGTATTGTACTGGTGGCTGGGTGATGCTTTAGGTGTGTTAATAACAACGCCTTTATTACTTGCTTTACTACAAACTAAAAATAAGCGATATAACCTAACCTCCCTCCCTACCATTTTAGTATGCTCGGTATTGCTAGTGTCGGTTGCAATGACGACAAAACTCTATAATCAAGAAAGTAGTTCTAACGCGTTACAAATAGCGAATCGAGAAGCGCTGATCATTGAAAATAGCCTATTTCGCTATTTAAATCGTAGCCAAATTGCAGTACAAAGCCTCGCAAGCCAGATGCAATCTGATCCTAACCTAACATTACAAGAATTTTATAGTTATGCATCAGAGTTACTCGCACAACATGCTTTTATAAAAGCATTGTCTTGGAATGAAAAAATCAGCCAACAACAAATACTTAAACTCCGTAGTGAGTTAAAAGATATTTATCATATGGATATTGAAATCAAAGGTGACCCCTTATCCACAAACGACCCACTTGTAGTGGTAAAGTACATAGCACCTTTTACTCAAAATCAATCTGCACTTGGTTTTAATGTATTCTCGCGTGCCGATAGGCGGCAAACGTTATTAGATCCCAGTATTAAATATCAACCTGTAGGAACTAAAATAATAAAACTGGTGCAAACTGATCAACCTGGGCCAGCTTACTTACTTTTTGCTCCCGTGTTTAAACAAAACAATGATCAAGCGACTATAAAAGGGTATGCAACAGGGGTCTTTCTAGTAAGAAATATCATTGAGCAAGCAATTACCCAAGAGCAAGTCGATATGTTCAATATCGTTATTTATGAAGATAAAGCACACCCTGCTTTTTTTATTAATGGGCAAGAGAGCAATAAAAAGAACGCCATATTTTCAACGGTTGAGATTAACTTTTCTGGGCAAACCTGGCTTATCGACTTAACCATAAAAGATGAATTTATCCCTCATTACACAAATCAACTGACTTTATTTTTACTTGTATTACAGGTCGTTGTTTGTAGCCTTATCCTCATGGTTTTATTGTTGTTTAACCACCAACATATCGCGCTTTCAAGGTTAGTATCGGAGCGCACCCGTTCACTTGAAAATGCGAAACAACAGTCCGATGAAGCCAATAAAGCGAAAAGTCGCTTTTTAGCAAATATGAGTCATGAAATTCGTACACCGTTAAATGCAGTGATTGGTTTTTCAAGTTTAGCGAAAAAAGAAGACAATCTAGAGACTTTAACTCACTACCTTAATCAAATTAATTTAGCATCAAAGTCACTTTTGAACTTAGTTAATGACGTATTAGACATATCTAAAATTGAGTCTCAAAAGCTAGTATTAGAGAGCCGTCCTTTTGACTTGAACGAACTACTAGAACGCATTAATAGTATGTTCAAATCCACAGCTGAAAATAAAGGGATCGGCTGGCATTGCAATAATAATTTACCTCGTGACACATGGTTTGAAGGTGATGCAATGCGGATTGAGCAAATACTCTTAAATTTGTGTAGTAATGCAATTAAGTTTACTCATCAAGGTGAAGTAAGCCTTAATGCAACTGCTTTCAAAGCAACCGGTGATAAAATGAGTATCTCTATCAGTGTAAAAGACAGTGGCATTGGTATCGCAGCATCAGAGCAAGACAAACTTTTTGATGCCTTTACTCAGGCGGATGATTCAACTTCTAGGCGCTTTGGTGGTACAGGCCTTGGTTTAACAATAGCTAAAGAACTTAGTTTTTTGATGTCTGGTGACATTTCTTTGCTCAGTAAAGAAAACGAAGGCTCCACATTTACTTTAAACCTTGAGCTTGTAACGTGCCCAGCACAAAAGAAATTACAACAACTCAAACGCGATAATGATTTAAGTAAGCTAAAAATACTTGTTGCTGAAGATAACTCAGTGAATCAACTCGTAATAAAAGCGATGCTCGACTCGTTAGATATAAAACCGACCTTAGTTGAAAATGGCGAGCTTGCCGTTGAGCAAATAAAAAATAATGAGTTTGATATTATATTAATGGATTGCCAAATGCCGGTGATGGATGGTTATAAAGCCACGGCCTTAATTCGCCAATTTAAAACAATTGAGCAATTGCCTATTATTGCACTTACAGCTGACGTAATGCCTCAAGATAAAGCGCATGCGTTAGCTATTGGCTTTAATCAACACCTTGCAAAACCGCTTGAACTCGATAAGCTAACACAGTGCCTCACTCAATATGTAGATAATAATGAAAATTAAAGGATTTTTCAGCTCACTTGGCTTATTCGTTTCACTTAGTTTTAGTACCTTAGTGCTTGCAGCTAATAATAATTGTGTTGGTCAGTTAACAGATCTCGACTTCATAGTAAAAAGTAAAGAACAAGGTTTACTGCGTTTTACCAAACAACAACCCGAGCAGGTATTTTCATATCAATCTAGCATCAGCTTTTCAGAATATTTAGATTTTGCCTATCAGCATATTACACAAGGAAATCCACGAGCAGAAATGCCATGCCCTGTGCTAACGCCAACCTACCAACAACTTGTGGAGCAAGGTTCACGGCCAGAAAAGGCAAATATTGCCGATATTATTGCACCTTTTGAATTACGCCAACCAAATAACGATAAGGTTGCCTTACTAGTTCATGGCCTAACGGATTCGCCCTTTACTTTTCATGATTTAGCGCAGGTTTATTTTCAGCAAGGTTACAATGTAAGAACCATACTGTTACCCGGCCACGGTACCGCTGCAAACGCACTACGAAACATTAATGCACAACAATGGCAAGATGCCGCTGACTACGCCATAGAACGTACATTAAGCGACTACGAAAGCGTAGTGCTTGGTGGCTATTCTACAGGTGCAGCATTACTGGTTAACTACCTAACTAGTCAACCTGTTGATAAAAAAGTCAAAGCGCTCATGCTCTTTTCTCCTGCAAGCGAGCCTCATAATAAAAATGGTTGGTTAGCAAAATGGATTGATTTAATTCCATTTGTTGATTGGATAGATGAAGACGCTGACATTGACTTTGCCAAGTATGAGTCATTCCCTTGGAATGCTGCTGCCGCTGCAGATGATGCTATGGCAACGATTGAGTTAACAAACATTAAAAAGCGTAGCTTACCTAACATTCCTGTTTTTAGTGTTTTAAGTGATATAGATACCACTATTGATACCCAAGCAACTCTGGCATTACTTAACACACTACACGATAAAAAAGCTCGTCCTAAAAACGCCCTAGACACCCTTATTTTATATGGTGATAAACAAAATATACCAACAAGCTTTGCTAAAGATTACACTATTTATAATCCACAGTGCGCGAATAAAAATTGTAAAAACATTCGTGGAATATCACATATTGCAGTGGTTAATTCACCGAATAACCCACATTATGGCAGTAAAGGGGCTTATCGTAATTGCGGCAGCTACCTTGATGATGAAATACTTTACCAACAATGTAAAACGATAGAGAAACCTAACATAGGTGAACGCACAGCTGATAACTTAGCCCAATATAAACCTTTCCAGCGTTTAACATATAACCCTTATTTTGACGAACTAAGTTATCAAATACAGCAGTTTTTACACGCAGTTGAACAACAATAGAGCCGTTTATGTCACGTTTTCGTCATCATTGGTTTAGCGCTATTAGTGAAATAGATGCCAGCGTTTGGCAGTCTTTTTTTGGCGATAACCCATTTACTGATCACGCCTTTTTATTTGCATTAGAGCAAAGCCAGTCCGTGAGTAAAAGCAGTGGCTGGCAGCCTATGCACTTAGCTATTTACGAAAATGACGAAATCGTCGCGCTCGCACCAGGCTATTTAAAAGGCCATTCTTATGGTGAATATGTATTTGATTGGGCATGGGCAGAAGCCTATCAGCAGCATGGTTTAGCCTATTACCCGAAATGGTTATGTGGCTCACCGTTTAGCCCCATTGAAGGTGAACGCATTGCGATACATGCGAATGATTCAGGTGCTGCGAATGAGTACATTGCACAGCTACTTACCGAACACTGCCAACAAAATGGTTGGTCTGGTTGGCATATTAACTTTTGCCCGAAACAACAAGTTAATGACTTTGTAGACCTTAATGCAATGGCCCGTATCGGTGTGCAATTTCAATGGTTTAATCGCAGCTATAAAAGCTTTACTGACTTTTTACAAAACTTAAACGCCAGAAAGCGCAAAGCAGTCAAAAAAGAACGCAACAAAATCACTCAGCAAGGTATCACGATTAAATGGTTACAAGGCAATCAGATCACGCGCGATGTAGTCAGTCAGTTTTGTGAGTTTTATCAGCGCACATATCTAAAACGCTCTGGCCACATGGGTTATTTAAACCATGAGTTTTTTATTCTACTCCATGCTTTAATGTTAGATAAACTGGTGATCATGCACGCTCTGAAAGACGAAAAAATAATAGCAGCAACGCTGAGCTTTAAAAGTGATGACACCTTATACGGCCGATATTGGGGAGCCAGTGAAGAAGTAGATTGCCTGCATTTTGAGTTGTGTTACTACCAAGGTATTGAGTACTGCATTACCAATGAATTAAATTGCTTTCACTCAGGTGCTCAAGGCGAGCATAAAATAGCACGTGGCTTTGAACCTGTTGTTACGCATTCAATTCACAGCATAATAGACCAAGACTTTAGCCTCGCGATTGCTGATTTTTTAAAGCGAGAACGACGGCACACTCTAGCTTACCAGCAACACTGTGAGACCCTATTACCTTTTAAACGAGATGTTTAAACACTAATAATTGGTTATTAGCAGGCATTTGATTATCACTCAAAAGTGTTAAACCAGCTTGCTGCGCATGTTGAATAATGAGTTCAACGTCGCGAATACCACTTTGACTATCTTGCTGTTTTAAAAACTCATCAAAGCGCTGATTACTATCACTGGTAAATTGACCTTGATACTTAAATGGGCCATAAATAGACAGTATACCCGCAGGCGCTAAATGTTTTTTTACACCTGCAAAGAACTGCTCTACTAATGACCAACTTACAATGTGCAGCGTATTAGCAGTATAAATAGCCTCCACTTTTTCAACTGGCCAATCATGATTTAAATCTAATGTTAAAGGTGAGTGTAAGTTACTTAGTTTGGCATCATCTAACCATTGCAATATGCCAGCATGATTAATTGGACGGTCACTGGTGTACCACTGCAAATGAGTTAAATGCGTCGCAAAATGCACACTGTGTTGTCCTGTCCCTGATCCCACTTCTAACACATTTTGGGTGTCACTTAGGTATTGCTGTAAAACAGCCAAGATAGGCCCTTTATTATTTTCACAAGCTTGAGAAAATGGTTTATTCATTCTTTTTTACGCACCACAATCAGGAATTTATGCACAATAGTAAAGCAAATTTAATTACTTTTGTCGTGTCAAAAAATCGCTGTTTATTTTTAATATATCAAAATCAGGTGGTTACATGTTATTACTCAAGTTGGTACAGCTTATGCTATATATAATGTGAACTCATAAATAGGAGAAAACCATGTATATATCACCCTACACCGCACTCGATGCAGCACTCGCAGCTAGCGAAAAACCCGTAAACGAAAAAATAAACTGTGACGAAAGAGCTACCGTAATTGATTTACTATCACAAACAAATCAACTAGATAAGGCTCATAAAAAGCATGAAACAGATCAAATTTTCATCCTTGGTTATAATTAATACCAGAAATTTTCAACAAGTTTTACATATTCAAACTTGCACCAAAACCGAATAGCTGTAATGATAACAATTATCGTTACAGCTATTCGGTTTTATTATGCACGAACACCAAGCAATGCTTTATTATCAACAACAAATGAAGTGTATTTGCCAACGTCCCGGACTATATGCCCCCGCTTTAGTTGCAAACTATATTGAAGCCGGCCTCAATGCCGCACGCTATTATGAAAAAAGCCAAAGTATCTTGCTCCAAGAACTTTATTTAAGACGCACTTTCCATGAAATTCTTAACAAAATGTGCGACTCTTTAATTCATTGCGCAATACGTAAGCAATGTTCAGAGCAACTATACAAACCCTTATTGGCGTTAAAACGTTTTTATAGAACCCATAATGGTAACGAAAAATATCTTATCCTTGAACGAGAAGCACGTATTCTCAGTCACGAATTCAACCCTTTTTAGGAGTTTTTATGAGCGAGTATAGAACTGAAACCGACAGCATGGGCGAATTACAAGTACCAGCCGATGCGCTTTACCAAGCACAGACCCAGCGTGCAGTTAATAATTTTAGTATTAGTGGTTTAGCCATGCCAAGACAATTTATTACGGCATTGGCATACGTAAAACAAGCTGCTGCACAAAGCAACTGCGAACTAGGTCATTTAGACAAACAAAAAGCCCAGGCAATAGAACGCGCCTGCCAAGAAATAATTGATGGCCAACATTTAGATCACTTTCCAATTGATGTGTTTCAAACCGGCTCAGGCACCAGTACCAACATGAATGCCAACGAAGTCATTGCAACACTTGCTAGTCGCTATAATGACAATCTAATTCACCCAAATGATGATGTGAATATGGGTCAAAGTTCAAATGATGTGATCCCAACGACTATCGCTGTTAGCAGTGTGATTAATGTTGTTTATGAGCTGTTTCCAGCCCTTGATCAGCTATTACAGATGCTAGAGCGTAAAAAAGCTGAAGTAGGCGGTATAGTTAAAACAGGCCGTACTCACCTAATGGATGCAATGCCTGTCACTTTTAGTCAAACTCTAAATACTTGGCAGCATCAAATTGATACCGCTATGGGGGCTATTCGTCATAGCTTAGATGGCGTATCAGCACTTGCACAAGGTGGAACAGCCGTTGGTACTGGTGTAAATGCAGCTCCTCAGTTTGCTGAGCAATTTTGTAAAAACTTAAGCACGAATGTAGGCATACGCTTTGTGCCCAGTAAAAACTTTTTCTATAACATTGGCTCACAAGACGCCATTGTTTCATTATCTGGGCAACTAAAAGTGCTCGCTGTCGCACAAATGAAAATAGCCAATGATTTACGTTGGATGAACTCAGGACCACTCGCTGGGCTAGGTGAAATTGAGCTTGAAGCATTACAACCAGGCTCTTCAATTATGCCTGGTAAAGTGAATCCGGTGATCCCAGAAGCTGCGACAATGGTCAGCGCGCAAGTGATTGGTAATGACGCCACGATTACCGTTGCAGGACAATCTGGCAACTTTGAGCTTAATGTCATGCTGCCAGTCATTGCCTATAATATATTGCAAAGTATAGAGTTACTTGCAAATAGTAGTCGCGCATTAGCTGATAAAGCAATCCGAACATTTAAGGTCAATCAGCCAAACATTGACAAAGCATTGGCAAAGAACCCTATTTTAGTCACAGCCCTAAACCCTGTTATTGGTTATGCAAAAGCAGCTAAAATTGCTAAGCAAGCGTATCAAAGTGGCCAACCGATCATTGATGTAGCAGAGCAAGAAACGCAGCTATCTCGCGCTGACTTGGAAGAATTACTTAATCCAACTAAGCTAACCCAAGGCGGTTTATAACCTACCGATGAAACCCGTTACTTTATTTAAGTAACGGGTTTACCTTTTTGAATGTAATAGTTTTTATTGCTGTGTTATGTGCAAAGTGTATGATAGTGATTACTTGTTAATCACTATAAAGGTTCGTTATGCGCTTTTCATTATGTGTTGTTGTGTTACCTCTTTTTATTGTTGGCTGCTCGGACGCTGCAACAACAGAAGCTGAGCAATTAAAACCAGCCCCCACAGCTTTAACTAAAAATAATCAGAAGGTGGCTATAGGTGATAAAAACAAAGCCGTTTCGAAAGAAGCAATTCAAACAGCCCACGGACAATTAAAAACACTCACAGAAGATCTTAGCTGCGATACTAGCGCACAATGCAAGGTATTGCCTGTAGGGAGCAGAGCCTGCGGCGGGCCAAGCAGCTACCTTGTTTATTCAACTAAAAATAACGATAGTCAGAAAGTTGAACAAGCAGCAAAACATATAACAACCCTCGAAAGCCGATTGAATGCCCAAACCGGCATGGTCAGTATTTGCCAACATTTAACTGCACCAGCAGCGCAGTGTAGTAGCAATAAATGTGTTAAAGTTGCTGGTAATGCAACAAGTGTTTATTAAAGGAATTAATATGAAGTGCGTTTCATATTCTAGAGCGCTGGCAATTGCAGCCGGCCTATTTATTATTACTGGCTGTGAAAGTACGTTTGATACTAGTTCATCAAGCCCTGCAAGTTTGGCTAAAGCAAACAATGCATTATCTAAACTAGTTGAAGATACCAGCTGTACAGCGAGCTTTCAGTGTAAAGTTCTTGAAGTAGGTCAACGAGCGTGTGGCGGGCCTAGCAGATACTTAGTATATTCAGCTTTAAATACTGAGCAAGAAGCTGCTGAACAGTTAGCTCAACAAGTGACTGAGCAAGAAGCACTTGATAATCAAGCGAGTGGAGCAAGCGATTGCTCACCGGTTTTACCAGTACAAGCTCTGTGTATTAATCAACAATGCCAAGCATTTGAAATTAAATAACGTTTTTCTTACTGCGCTAAACCATCAAGGGGATTAGCGCTGATATTACTAATACACCAACAATACACACACCTGCTTTAAATATATGCTGCATTGGCATTTGCTTTTTTACCCAGTAAGCGTAAATAAATCGCACAAAGTAACTCGCAGCAGTACCAAATAAAGCGAAAATAATTAAATAAGCGATTAAAACAATATTCACGGCAACTCATTTTTTATTAGGGTATGAGCCCTCAGTGTAAGGGCTTATATTTAAGAAGGCAAAACTGCAGCTACTTTTTATTACTGTGGGCAATAAGTAACTCAGCGACTTGTTGCTTAACTGCTCGTTTATCATCGACCGGAACACCAAAGCGTTCAGCTAGTAATGCAATTTCCTCATCATTGAGATTAAATGACAATCGTTGACGCGTTTTTTTTGATTTAACATCGAGCGCTAAAATTTTACGGATCATATCTGAAGGTGTTAGCTCCTGATCAATCGCCTGCTTTTTTATCGACTTTTGCACTTCGCTGCTTAAATCAAAGGCCATTTGCGTTGCCCTTACAGCTTGCTCTTGGCGTTGCCATTTAGCCTTTGCATCACTCACTTTGCATCTCCAGGGAATAAATCCACAATATCGGAGATTGGTCTAGTCAGTGTAAGAGATACCTCAGTTTCACCACCATCCCAAATTTCAATATTTAAGCTGTGGCTTTCATCGTCAGAGGCTAAGCATATCATCTCACAGGGCTCGCCACCTTCTTGCTCATATCGCGGTAATGGCTGCTTGCGATAATCTTGCTTATGAAAATAACAAACATACGGCGATTCACTTTGCTGGTAACTTTTACCTAAAAACTGCATAAAGCGCTCGGGTGTATTCTTCACTTCTATAAAGGTGAGAGACTCTTCGTCAAAAATACGTGCAAACTCGTCGAGGGTAAAAATATCATCTACTTCATCTCGTTGAATCTTTATTGAGAAATTAGCCCACTGCTCGCCATCTTCCATTTCAATTTGTAAAAAAACAACTTGCCCGCTGTTAGTCTCTAAAACAAACTCGGTATCGCTACTGTGCTGATATTGATAGGTTTGCACGTCAATCACCCGCACCGTTTGTCCTTTTAACCAACTAGGGTAAGCAAACGAATCAATGATGCTTAGCATATCGCCTTTTTTCAGTTCACTAGCATGAGCTAATTGACGTTCTGGGGCTTTTTTAGATTTAAAGAAATTAAACATAGACTGCCTCTTAAGCAAAAAAGGTAACGCGCTGTGCTGCGTTACCTTTTAAAATTTATAGCTGATGATTAGCCGTTTTGTTTAGCTTTAATGCGCGCTAATATATCTGCACTTTTCGGGCTGCTATCACCAATACCTGCTTCAGCCATTTTAGCTTTTAAATCGCCGCCACTGGTTTCAGCTTCAAGTTCTTTTGCAGCACCAAGTTGGTCGCTACGATCCTGTTGGCGCTTTTTAATACGCTCAAGCGATTGACGAGCATTGGTCATCGACGAGCTATTAGTATTCAATGTGCTATTAACAGCCATAGTCGCTTGTTGCACGCTTTCTGTGGTTTTAACCATAGTAAGCTGACGTTGATTTTCTTTAATCGACTTTTCAGCATCTTTTACTTGCTGCTTTAATGTCACGATGTGATTACTGAAACCTGCCAACACTTGCTCGTGTTCAGCTTTTTCGTTTTCGAAGTCGCCAATTTTTTCAGCAATTTCTAAAGCAAGTGCTTCGTTACCTTTTTCAAGCGCTTGACCTGCATAGGCTTCGTGCTCAGCAATCGACGCATCAAGTGCACTTAAAGCACGCTTAGTTTGCATTTCTTTAGCCATAACTTCTGTTAAGCTTTTTTTAGCGCGTTGCAGTGCGTTTTGCGCATCAGCAATCTCTTGTTCAAATATACGGATACCATTAGCATCAACGATTGCTTCACCGGCTTCACGCGCACCGCCACGAACTGCTGTAAATAATTTCTTTAATATACTCATAATCTTAACTCCACTTAAAATAGCTAACTGTTATTTAATTGCACTGATAAATGAGATATTAATCATTCAAATACAAAGTAACAGCTTCTAGGGCATCGATAGCGTTATCGGCTAATGTTACTAACTCATGGGTGATGTCATCAAATGATGAGTTCACCGACAGAGCGCCAAAAATTGCATATTTGTCGTCAATTTTGGCAAATGCACTCAATGGAATTGGCACATTCAAGCGTAATAACGTTTCGTTTAGCTCATTACGTAAATCTGGTTTTACTTCGTCATCTGCAAACAAGTAGCTAATACATAACAATTGCTCTTGTGTTTGCGTAACAAAAATTGGAAGTTCATCATTTCCATCAACAATAACTTGTAACACATCTTGCTCGTCTTGGTTGGCGATCAAGAAAGATTCAAAATTAGCGCCTTCAGTTTCAAAAGATGCTAGCTTTATTGAAAGTTCGTTTAATTCCATGTCTCTGCCTTTTTGTTATCTGACATATTATGTCTGAGTTAAGATTCGCACGAGCGACATATTATGTCAACCCTGTTTTATTAATTTTTATACAATTCGCTTTCTACTTGCCATGCACTACGGTAATAATCATACAAAGTACCTGACCCTAATCTATTGACTTCAATATCTTTTATTTGTTCAAAGTAGCTGTTTGGAAAAGCGAATGTTGCCAGTAAATATTTTTGACTGATCCACCTTGAAGTAACAGGCAGACTCGTAATATCTTGTATTCGTGCACTGGCTGATTTGCCATTCGTGGTAGCTATTGTCCACCCCCACTGTCCAAATGACGGAATATTTTGTTGATACTGTTCAACATGTTTAAAGCCCGCCGCTTTGACTGTTTTACCTATACTTAAAAATGCTTTTTTTGCATGATACGGTGAAGTCGATTGCACAGCCATTGCACCATCTGCTGCAAGTAACTGGCGAATATGGTTATAAAAGTAATCACTGTACATTTTGTTTAGATCTGGGTGATTCGGATCCGGCAAGTCGATAATAATCGTATCGAATCGCTTACCTTGATCAAGTAATCGTTCCACCTCTATAAATGCATCACCTACAATCACGTTCGCTCTAGGATCATTCATCGAATCGGCGTTCAATTTAGTTAATCGACTGACTATATGTGCAGGCGCATTAAATACCTCATCACGATGACCAAATAAATTAAGTAGCTGAGCGTCAAGGTCTATTAGCGTCACCTCATCAACTGGCCACTTAAGTACATCACGCATCGCTAAGCCGTCACCGCCTCCAATGATTAATACCTTATCATGGCGGTTAGATGCTAATAGCGCAGGGTAGACCAACATAGAGTGATAGATTTGTTCATCAACACTTGAAAATTGCAAACGACCATTTAAGTAAAGGTCAGTTATTGGGTCTGGTTGATTACGGCTTAAACGCTCAGTTAAAACGAGATGCTGGTATTTAGTTGCTTCAGAATAGATAACCTTATCTTTATACAGCACGTTGCTTAAGTCTTTCATCCAACTACTACCCAATACTAAGATAAAGCCGAATAAAACTAACAGCGCTACATGGCATACTAAAAGTAATTTAGCAAAGCGTACATAGCTGTGATAACGCCATAAAAATGCCAGGCCAGCAATTATATTAAAAAGAGCTGTCCATGCCGCAGCTTGCATTATGGGCATAGCAAGCATAATACTTACCCAAATAGCCGCACCTATCCCTGCGCCGATATAGTCTGCGCCATAAATTGTCCCTGCGTTGTTTTCTAAAAATCGCCCATATACATGTTGACGAATTCGGGCAATAAGCGGTATTTCCATGCCGATTAATAAACCAAGTAACAAACCGAATACATAGGGAAGAAAACGTGACCACTCTTGCAGCTTTTGAAAAACATAGCCATTTAATATAGTGTCGGCGGGAAGGTTAAAAATTTCGGAAAATATATGTGGTAATGAATAACTCACAGCAATCACGCTAGCAATGGCTAAAATACAGCCCATACCAACTAACGCAATAAGGCTTTCAAGCCATGCAAAAGCAGTAAATGGATCCTTAAACCAACGAGCTAAAAATGCCCCCATCCCCATTGCGACTATCATAGTACCAATCATGGCATAAATAGCGCTTTCAACCGAACCTAGTACACGCCCAGCATAATGTGATAAGAGGTATTCATAAATAAGGCCGCACCCAGCAAGTACGGCCATAACAGTTATTAATAAAAAATCATGCCCAAGTAAGGCGTGCTTACTTGGGGCCGTTGTTGTGTGTGACAAATCTTATGCGCCTAATAACGTAGCCATCGTAATACCTACTGCAAACGATATTGCAGCCGAAATTGTTGCTACGCCAACATTCTTTTGACGATTAACTTCGTCTGAAATATCACAACCCGCTAGGATTATTTTTATCGTTATTAAATGTAATAAGATAAAAGCAATTAAGCACACAACCGCACTAATAGCCCAATACACTAGGCTAGCATTAATACTGTCTGCAACATAAGGCGCGATACCTGAAGCCGCAGTAATAGCAAGTGCACTACCAATTAAAAAGCCAGCGTAACGTATTCCAACAGCTAAATTGCCATCAACAATCGCTTGCTGTAAACAATCACCACTGCGATTAGTGCGTTTAAATAACTGCACACGATATTGACTAACAAGTAACAGAGCTAGACTACCAATGATGAATGCTGCAATAACAATCGGTATGCCATGCCATCCTTCAGTTGCAACCCAAAATAACGCTGAACGAATCACTATTGCTACACTCACAACATGACCAAAATCGATGATTGCAGCAGTGGCATTACCTTTAACTATTTCGTCATGTAGACTCACTTTGCGTAGTGCTACTTTATCTTGAAAGAAGTGACCTAGTTTTATTAGTACTATTGCCAACACGCCGTAGGCTAGCATTTGCAGTGCTTCTAGTTGTAGGGTCGCAGCAAATGCACCGCTACTTACACCAGTGAGTACAATTGCCAACGCAACCAGACCCGCCGCAAAACTAATACCAAAGGCGAAGTTATCACGCTCTGTGATTTCATCATTGGCATGTAAGTTAGATACCCAGCCTTTAATAAATTTAAGACTGACAAATAAAGCGATAATAATTGCAAAATCAATTGCCAACGCTTGCAGAGACCACATAGTTATTCCATTAAATTCGTACATATTCTTTTAACTCCAACACTTAATTCTTTACGAGGCAGTTTATTTACCGCGGCTAACACCACGAGAAGTGCGACTATTACTATTTCTTACCGACCCAGAGCTATTACTGTAGCTGCTCGTTTTTGAGTAACTACTCTTGCTTTTCGGTGGTGTGTAACTGCTACGACTAAGCCCTGAAGCACCCGTTTTTTTCGTGGCGTACGGACTAGTAAATTGCTTCCCCTGACGCTGATAAGATTGACGAGTTCTCGTTTCAACTGCCGTTTGTGCTTTCATTTGTTTAGGGCTGGTGTAACGCGCTCTACCATAATCATTGTAATAACTGTACTTACGGCGTTTACTCCAACTACCATATTCAACACGGTCAAATACATCACCTAAAATACGGTACATGCCATACCACTGCCAAAAACTAATACCATTACTATTAGTTTGCCAGTTACCGTAATTTGGGTTACCAACTAATTGATTACCTTCGCCAGCACCTTCTGCTTGCTGACTTATAGCGCCAACACGGGCAAGTGAACCACCTGACATATCAGCTAGCATATTGATAGGATCAGTCAATGCATCAGAAAACAAAGTGGGTTTTGCTGCATCTCTTAATAAATCTAAGTTTCGTAATGTTTCTTCATAGGGCGGTATAAGGTACGTGCTTTTAATATCAGCCAAGCGTTGCTGCAAGCCAGAATAAAGCGCACCATTTCGCGTTGCATCTTGAGCCATTACAGAAGCGATTTGCGATAACTGAGGTTTTTCATTACTGATTATGCGCGCATATTCAGTCAATAAGACAGCATTACGAATTGAACCATTATCTAAGGCTTTACCAAGCCCATTTAGTTCAACCTCTGCTTTAGTTATAGATTGTTGAATTGTTTGTTGTAACTGCTCTTCTTTCGATTGGCAGCCCATAAGCAAGCTTATCAAACAAAACAGGCTTATAAGTTTCCAAGCTTTTATATCCGACATTCATGTCACCTGATTTACTAAATTAACTCTGCTAGTTTTACACAGCTTAGAAAGTAAACCAAGGATGAAATTGCAACAAGATAATATTTTCTAAGGGTCAAAACCTATGTTTTACTGCACTCAACTTTTAATTAGCTAGATGACAACTAGAAGGTGACACGAGCTCCCCCTCATAGCCGACAAACACTCTATACGATAACCACTCTCACAAATTTGAAGCCTCTGCTTTTCTGCTTTATAAACATAAGCTCAGCGAGTTAATCTAGTAATGGTTTTTGCAATTTAGTTGGATGCCCTCTCATTTGAATTTACAAAAGTGCTCAATTAAAAATGGATACTTAAACGTACAAATATTCATTACATAGTATGGCCTAGCTAACCAGATTGAATAATTTGTTCTTAGTACATTGACAATGTTGCCTCATTAAAACATTCTAAAAAAGGTACAAAATAGAAGGTGAAGAACTCTCCGATTATATAATAAGGAATTTTTAATGAAGAAAATGTCTATTACCGCTTTTCTAATGTCTTCGCTATTTTTAAGCAGTCAAACAATTGTTCATAGAGTTGAAGCAACTGGTACTTTCCATTATTCAACACCAAATAGAATAGAAAGTATAACTTTTAACTACACAACTAACTAATTAACACCTTAGACTCCAAATTTAATCAAAGGAGTCTATTTTCGTTTAGAGGGTCAATAGTATGGATATACCTGATATCAAGAGAAGTTTGTTAAATGCGAGAAAAGCTTTTCCTCAGCCACAATCTGACCCCAAAAAAAGTAATACCAAACACATTTAATTGATGATCTATTTTAATTTTATGCTTTTTGTGATCTAATAGAGCTAAATGCAGTCATTCTAACTGAGCTTACATTGTCCAACATTCCAGATTTTCCCTATACCCGAGAT
>NZ_JASDCD010000049.1:0-4716 GCF_030408095.1 Pseudoalteromonas sp. APC 3893 | reverse complement strand
CTAACAATACTCGTTTCATGAAGTTGTAATGCCTGAGCAATCATCGACGTTGACCAACCTTCAGAACGAAGTAAAACAGCTTTAATTCGATCTCGAACACGGCCATCACGACTTGCATCGTGAAGGGTTTCAAGATCTATTTTTTGCTCTGTGGTCAATTTGATGTTTTCATGAGGTATATCATGATCCTCATTATTGTATAAATCAAGTACCTTCATTGATCACGGGTATATATCTTCGTAAATGTACGATGTATAGCAGTTACTTAGGTAAGTCACGATAATTAATATGAGTGTACACTTAAATGATTGCAAGTGATTTATATAGAGCTAGTTTGACTGAATTGTAAATTGGTAAACATACTAATTACAGTCATTATTCTCATTAAACAGGTCTAGGGAAAATTACCAGACCAATTAAATAATTTTAACCTATTGTTTTTTAAGGTTTTGTGCAATCTATTTTTTCCTTTTCAGGTCATATAATGATAAACTTTTGTGAAAATACAGTAATTAATTGGTATGTAACCCTTTAAGGGGGAACAAAATGGATAGTTATTAATGTTAGAAAAACATAGACAACGCTAATTAAAGAAATTGTAGATCAATATAACTTTGCAAGCGTTAAAGTTTTAACAGATAAATTAAACTCATCTGAAGCAACTATTCGTCGTGATCTAACTAAAATGTCTAAACGTGGTGAAATAGTCAAGATTAGAGGCGGGGCTGAATCGAGTAAAAATCAAAGAAAAAATATTCAAAGCTCAGCTTTTGATCTTGATAAGGCTAAACGCACTGACACCAAAAGACTGAAAGCAAAAAAAGTTGTTGAATTATGTGCAGACAACGATTCCATTATAATTAATGGCGGTAGCTCAACTTACATGATGGGGGAGTTCCTACAAGATAAAAACTTAAACATACTGACCAACTCCTTTGTTTTAGCAAATTACCTTTCAGGAAATAGTGATAATTTAATTTCACTTCCAGGTGGTGAAATATACAGAGAACAAGGTGTTATTTTGAGTTCTTATGAGAAGGACAACACAGAACATTATCGTAGCTCAATGATGTTTATAGGTACTCCTGGAATAGGCAAGTTTGGTGTAATGGAGTCAGATCCATTATTAATCCTTTCAGAACAGAAACTCAAAAAGCAAACAGATAAGCTAATTATACTGGCAGATAGCACAAAGCTAGGTAAACGTAGCAACTTTGTGTTTTTCTCTCTAGAAGAAGTTGATATCCTAATTACTGACTCTAAAGCAGACCCACAGCTAATTGAATATTTCAAAGAGCAGGGTATTGAAGTCATCGTTGTCGAATCTCTGGATAACTAATCTACATACTTATGTTTAAATTTTACTATCCATTACAGTTCACATCTTAGTCCTAGTCTACTAGGGATAAGATGCGATTTTATTTCTCAATTTAAACTGCCCTGCAACGGCGTTTCGCTCTGATCACGAAGTCTGTTCTGAAATTTTAGATAAAAGTTTACCTCTCTTATTTTAACTTGCTGAAAGATTAACTAACTTCTTTTACACAATTCCACAGTGTGGAAATTCAATTGTCGGAAGCATTCCGGTTGTTGCGCTATTTTTTACGTCAGTTTTTTCAATTTCACGTTTACATCGGCACAAATGTGCAGCATTATGCATTTAATTCTTAAAAAGCTGCATAAGATAGGGTATACAGATGGATGATAGGATTTTAAAAATTGCCACTCGGGCTAAATTAACTTTAGAGACTCTCTCAGAAAAAATCACCAACTCAAAGATAGAATTCGATGCTGAAAATTACGAACAAACCTTTTCGAAATCAGCGGTGGCAAGCCTACCAGACCTTGCTAAAGCAAAAGTAGATAAGGCTGTGGCAGAGATGGAGTTAAAGGGTTATCAGTTTCAAAAGAAACAAGCTGGTCTGAATAACGTTTATAGCATGGGACATAAAGATGTAACTGCAATTTATGAACACCGAGGAGTTCCTAAATATCGTGACCAGTTTAAAGAAGCTCATACAGTTTTTTTAACAAACTTAAAAGGTGGAGTTGCTAAAACGGTAAGCTCTGTAACCCTTGCGCATGGTTTAAAATGTACACCTGCACTAATAAAACATGACTTAAGAATACTTGTACTAGATTTAGATCCTCAAGCAAGTGCGACAATGTTTATGAAACATGATTTATCAATTGGAATCGTGGACGAAACTGTCGCTCAGGCAATGCTACAAAACGTTAATCGTGAAGAATTACTTAATGATTTTATTAAGCCATCTAGTGTAGCTGGGGTTGATATAATCCCTGCATCCATTGAAGATGCGTTTATAGCATCACAGTTTGAACAGCTCGCGAATGAACACCTATCGAACCAAAATATATATGATGTTTTAAAAGATAATGTAATTGATAAGCTAAAGCATGATTACGACTTTATTTTTATAGATAGTGGCCCTCACTTAGATGCATTTTTACTTAACTCATTCGTTGCAGCTGATACATTTTTGATCCCTGTGCCTCCAGCACAAGTTGATTTTCACTCAACTCTGAAGTTCATGCAGCGTCTCCCAGAACTTTTCGATATGGCAGAAAGCGCTGGCAGTGAAATAAAGCTCAATTCTATTTTTGGCTATATGGCAAAAATAGCCAGAAAGTCAGACCATGCTGATGCACAAAGCTTATTAAGAGAAGTTTGCGGGGCTGATATGTTAGATACTTCACTTCCGTTATCGACAGCATTTGAACGTTGTGGTGAAAGCTTTGGTACCGTATTTTCAACGAACCCTAAATTTTATCCTGGTGATAGAGATGCACTTAAAAAAGCACGGATTAAAGCTGAAGAATTCACTCGTTCAGTCTTCGACACAATTACATTTAATAGAAAGAATGAAGGTTAATTCGCTATGAGCAATAAAAAAAGAACAGTGATAGGACGCAAAATATCTAATACGAATTTAGATACCCTTATCACGCAAGGTAATAGCGATAGTTTAATTGACAGCTCCCCCATTGATGGCCGTGATATTAAATGGGAAAGGGTTACAATCGAAAGCCAAGACGTATTCAACAAATGCATTAAATCTATCTATAACAAGCGTTCACTTGATGATTTATCTTTAGCATCCGTTTTAGACATTTATCACTCGATTAGATCTTCCAACGGAAATACTGAGCCAGTAAGAGCTGAATTAGTAGATGGTAAATACGAAATACTGGGTGGTTTAAGACGCGCTTA
The DNA here is from genome assembly GCF_030408095.1 of Pseudoalteromonas sp. APC 3893. Classification (NCBI taxonomy): domain Bacteria; kingdom Pseudomonadati; phylum Pseudomonadota; class Gammaproteobacteria; order Alteromonadales; family Pseudoalteromonadaceae; genus Pseudoalteromonas; species Pseudoalteromonas sp. APC 3893. The sequence goes on along the minus strand of NZ_JASDCD010000049.1, from coordinate 1,484 downwards.
CACTGTCTCAATTCTTCCTAATACAAAGCTAAGTCTTATTGTTGCAAAAGACTTAACAGAAAAAGAACGAGCGCACTTTGCTCGTGTGATGGATGAATACGCTGAGCCTAGCTTTATGGATAAAGCCAAATCTATTCAAGCATTAAAGACAAAACTTGATAGTAACAACGATAAAGAAATCACAGGTCTAGAACTAAGTGATCTCTTAGGCATGAAGAAAAGCAATGTTTATTATGCGCTAAGTTATGCAAATTTACCTAAAGAGCTAATTAACTTATTTCCGGCTTTAAAATATGTTTCCACACCATTATTACGTGAATTAGTTAAGTACAATAAAGCTGGATATTTAGAGATGATTGCTCAACAGTTCAATCCTATAGAACCAGTTACACTAACTGGAAATGAAACTGCCGAAGAGATTAGTGAAATCGAAGAGCAGCTGCAAAAATCCTCAAAGAAACTCCAAAGTGAATTACTAGCAAAAATACGTGCTGATCACTCACCAATACCTGTTAACTATGATGGAAAACTAAAAGAAGTAGCCAATCATGAGCTTACAGGAATTAAAATTAAAGCTACAAAATCGGGATTAAATATTACAATAAATGAGTCAAAAGTAGACCCTGTAATACTAGATAAATTAATCACTGCATTGAATAATAACTAACTAAGCCATATCAACTAATCGCTATATTGCCTAACTGTCAGACTTGTAACTCAAATCTGACAGTCGCTCTATACAACCCCTACAGTAGACAATCCTGATTTCAATAGTCTGATTTTCAGACGGGACGCACTTCAGAATCATAAATATCTAAGAGATGAACGATTATTTTTATTTTGCTAGTAAGCGTCTAGCCAAGTGCACCTGCCAGTAACTCGTCAAAGCGATTAAGCTATTTCCGAATTTCAATTAGGAGATAGCCATGAGAAAAACGCGTAGCCTTGAGCAATGGCGCAACATTATCGAAGAGCAACAAGCCAGCAATTTAACTATTACTGAATTTTGCCAGCAACGTGCTTTATCAAAAACAACTTTTTATGCCGCACGAAGTAAGCTTAATGAATCATCAGGCAGTTTTGTTCGCGCTAAAATCACGAAACACGTTGATATCACCGAGCAGCAACAGCCTATAACCCTCACTGTTGGCAAAGTAAAAGTCAGCTTGCCACCCACAACGCCTGCAACTTATCTGAGTCAATTGCTACGCGAGTTTGCCTTATGAAAATGTTCGTTGAACCTACGCGTATTTACTTACATCGCGATGCTGTGGATTTTCGAAAATCGATTGATGGTCTGGTCGCCATCGTTGAAGGCGAGCTTGAGCGTGATGCCTACACTGGCGCATTATTTTTGTTTTGCAACAAAGCGAAAGATAAACTCAAGTTGGTTTACTGGGATAAAACGGGGTTTGCTTTGTGGTACAAACGCTTAGGTGCGACAAGAAGTCGCTTTGTTTACTGTTGAACTTTGATTCAACCCT
>NZ_JASDCD010000048.1:0-5202 GCF_030408095.1 Pseudoalteromonas sp. APC 3893 | reverse complement strand
CTTGCTTGGCGAATCGGCAATCACACTTTTGATATAACGATTTACCGCCCAATAGCTGCCAGTGAAGCCGTAACTGTTTACTAATTTCTGATGGATAGTGCTACCTTGAACGCCACTTTCAATCCACTTATTGACCTTCTCAGCATAGGGTAGGACGGAAGAGACACTTGATGATGGCGTGTGCACCGTAACGTTAAGTACCGTTGCCAGTTGCGCGTTATCAGGCATTGGATTAAGTTTATCTAACCAGCCATGCTCAAGCGCAGTGTCCCTTAGCTTCTGTGACTTTTTGCGTCCCATTAGGCCACTTTCGGCAATAGCACGATTAGATTCTCCCATTCGCATTCGAACGAGTATTTGTCGATATTGATACATTTCAAACCTCTTGTTTGCCATGCGCTTCTCCTTGTCTAAAAAGTAGACATAAAGATACGCTATTTACAATGACGTTTGAGGGGAGAAAGGGTGACTAAAGTGGCGCCATTAACCGCAAATCGGGTGGCGCCATTAGGTGCAAATTAGGTGGCGCCATTACGCCGCAAGTCAAATGGCTCCATAGCGGTGCAAATTAACAACGCCCATCAAAAGTAAAATGCGCTATGAAATAACGGAATCATTTAGTGATTACGACCACTTAATAACAATGCCTATTTCGCCACAAGCTAAAAAATTAGCCCCTTACCTAGGTGATACATGGTAAGCAAGGCTTATTCAAATTCCGACACCTAAAGGTGAAATAAAAGGCTTCATCACCTCATGCGCCTGTCCAGAAAAGTACCCGCTGAAAGCGCTACTCGATGTTTATTGGCAACGATGGGAAATAGAGCGAGGATATGGTGAGCTCAAGCAATATCAGTTATCTAATAAGTCAGCGCTACGGAGCTTGAAAAAGGAAGGTATTTATCAAGAGCTTTGGGGTATTCTGACGTCATACAATATCGTGAGACTTGAAATGGCAGAGATAGCTAAAGCCCATGAAGTGGAGCCATTACGCATCAGTTTCATAAACGCATTATACCTAATACAAGACGAGTTTTTATAGTGCTCAGGTCGAAGCCCCAGGACAATCCCTAAAAAGCTAAAAGAACTACGTGAAAACGGTAAACGGCTAATATTACCGGAGAAAAGAAAGCGAAAAGCTTATCCGCGAACGGTGCTCGCAAAGACACAAAAATATCCAGTTAGGTATAAACGAAAAAACACCACTCGTTCTTAAACGAGTGGTGTTAACATAATAATGGGTTTTTCAAAAAAGCACCCTCAATAAAAACATCCCCTTTAGCGCCTAACATATCTAGCTGATAATCTATCATAAGAGCACAGTATATTGTTGCTAATGCAATACCGCTTACTTTGTCTGTATTAGTACTAAAGCCACATTTAGCTCCTCCGAATGGACCGCTCCCATCACTAAAATCAGGTAATACGAACACCTGCTGCTCAATCACATTTTGAATATCATTTACATTAAATTGCTCACCAAGCCAAGAGCCAGCTTGATCACAAATAGCTTCAAACTCTCTGCCGCCCATAAATCGAGCACAAGCAATAGGCTGCTGCATAGCATCAATATTAGCAAGCATATCTTTTTTGGCATCTAGGTTACTAAGTGATACCTGAGATGACATCAAAATAGTCCAGGTTCCCGTTGATATTACTGTAAATGGGGCCGCATTTTGGGTTAACTTATATCGTAAAAAGCTCGCATTACTATCATGAATGCCATTATAAAAATGGCATTGTGGATCAAGGCCAAGCTCAGCTATAAGTGCAGGTGTTACTTGGCCACAATCAAACCATGCAGGTTGTATTTTAGGTAGCCATTTTTCACAATTTAGGTAATCAACTAAAGAAGAGTAACTATTGCTTTTAATTGACCATAAATCTGTATGGCAGCCTAATGAAGTTATTTCATTTACTCTTTGCCCTGTGAAACGCCATACCCAGTATTGTGGGTACATGAGTATATCTGTAACTTCATGAAATTTTCAGGGAAATTTGTTTTTAACCAATATAACTGACGACCTAAGTTTAATCCGGCCGGTAAAGATGGTGAAAAAGTATTATCGAATGAAGGGCGAATACTTTCATATTCTGGACTTTGACTATAAACGCCTGTGTATTCGTAATCCAAAATAGAGAGGACAAGACCATCAGTATCAACTGAATTACGGTCAACCAGAGCAGCTGTTGCACCATGCGTTGTTATATTAATAGCATTTATTCGATAAGCTGGTGTGATCTCTTTAATTCCAGCAATAAGCCAACCCCATATCTCATTTGTGTTAATACTTGGAAAGGCACCTTCGTTTACTGTAAGCGTATAGCCAACGACACCTAGCTTTGTTTAATGTTCCAAGGTAACAGCGATTCAAGGTTATCGGGCTGCTCAGTAAGGTGCTGTAAACAGGTAGATATATAGTCATGCACCACCAGATCGTTGGCCTTTGCGGTTTCAACTAGACTATAGAGTATGGCACTGGCATGCGCGCCATTGCGGGTATTTGGGAACAGCCAGTTTTTTCGCCCTATCACGAATGGTTTTATGGCTCGCTCTGCGCGGTTGTTATCAATTTTAAGTCTGCCATCCTCTAAGTAACGTCGGAATTTTTCAAATTGATTTATCGCATAGTTGATTGCTTTACCTAGCGCCATTTTGGGCGGAATTTTATCTTTGTGCTTGAGAAACCATTGGTATAACTCGTCAACGATTGGTTTCGCTTTTTGTTGTCTAACAGTGTACTTTTCCGTGGCTGGTTTATCTTTGATGGCTTGCTCAATACCGTAGAGCTTGCCAATAAGGTTGAGCGCCACATCCGCTTTGCCTGTTTTCTTATTATTGCCTTTCGCTTCAATGAATTTACGACGCACATGAGCAAGGCATGCAACCAATGTTGCCTGAGTTTGCTCATAAGCCTTGTAACCATCAACGTGTAGGTAGCCTTGGTAACCATCAAGAAAATCAACCGCACATTGCCCCGCACGACTGTTATAGTAATCGAACAGGACAATATTAGTGCCTTTACCCGGTTTATCATCGCCACAACAATACAGCCACATATAGCTTGTCGCTTTATCTGCGTTAATGACATTTAACGGGGTTTCATCAGCGTGAATAACCGCTTGCGATAACAACACCTCTTTTAAGCGTTGATATAGAGGAGACAACAGCTCTGCGCAGCGTAGCATCCAGCTCGACATGGTTTGCCGGCTCAACTCAATACCGATATCGGCAAACAAGGTTTCTTGGCGATAAAGCGGTAAGCCAAACTGGTATTTACACATGATTATTTGGCTCAATAAACTGGGGGGCGATACTTTTTGGCATGGCTGTTGCCGGCATTTTTGCGGTTTTCACCACACTTTCAATGCCTTCTCGCTCACAGTGACGGCATGTATATTTCGGGCGAATGGTTTTGATGACTTTGATATGCGCAGGCACAAACTCTAACGCTTCACTGCTGCTTTCACCCATTTTATGTAAGGGGCTTTGGCAGCAATCACATACTTTTGGCCCTCATCGAGGTCAACAATCTCGTCTACTCGCAGTAACTGCGCTGGCAGTTGGCGGCGTTTAGGTTTGGCTTTTTCTTTCTTTACTGAGGGGATGTTGCCAATAGCGCTTTATCATACTCATCAAGCGTTTCTTCCGCTTCATTGAATACTTCGCCTGCACCCGGCATCTTTTCAGATTTCTTGGCGTACTCTTTGGCAAGTGTCGCGTTATAAGCTTGCAGCAATTCATGAATTTGCGCATCTTTTTTAGCTAATTCTTCATCCTTTTTCACAACGACGTGTTGCAACTCAAGCAACATGCGTTTGAGTTGTTCTAGGTCGTCAGGCAGTGAGTGTGCATCGAGTTTCATACCTGCAATTTAACAAAATTTTATGCACCTTTCTCGTTTGCAGAGCAGATAAAATATGATGTGTGGCAATGATCATTTACTGTTAATTAACCTGAGATCTGCTTAAGCGATAACTAATGCATTAAGCTCTACGTCAGTTAAATTAAGGTGTGGCTTATTTTCTTTAAAGCAATAAGCCACCAATCCAGCCACTAAATTCAACATAAAGCCGTTCATACTCCGATGTCTCGAATGTTCAATGAAGGATATATTCTTGAGTTGGTCATTAATTGTTTCGATTATAAAACGCTTTGAAAGCATCGCTCTATCCCATAATGACATCGCTTTTGCCTTCATATTTTTGCGAACCGTCGTAATGAGCTTTACCCCTTTATCGAGCAAATCAGCTTCTAAAGCCTTACTTAAATATCCTTTGTCACCGTATAATTTATCCGTCAGGCAGCTCGCTAATTCGCGGACTGGTTGAGTATCATGTACATTTCCTGTTGTCACTTTCGCAGCAACAATTTCACCATGATGATTAACGACTAAATGCAGCTTGAAGCCGTAAAACCATCCCATCGTTCCTTTACCTCGCTGGGCTATTCCATCAAAGGTCTTGTGTCTTGGAATACGAATGTTATGGCAGACCTTAATAGATGTAGAGTCAATGAATTCAAGGCCTGTGGGTTTACCTTTAAGTGAAGTGAAATAGGCACACATTGGCACAATTACTCTCGGCATAACGGCTAGAAATCGTGTGTAACTGAGTAAGTTAGGAAATTCACTTTTGTACATAAGTGATACATATCCAAGGTAGTAGTTTTTGAAATCACGATGATGTGACATGTGAAAACTAATAACAATAGTCATAATTTCACTGGTCGTCATACGCCCTGCTCGCTGACGTTTTTGGGTGCCATCTTCGAGTAATTGTTTTTTCCATTGGGGTATAAATACTTTGCAAAAATCATCGACATCGCAAAACAATTCAACTAATTTAATCATGCCTGTTCCTTGTTTATCCAATCGTTCTTGGTCGAAAGTTCGGATCTCGGAACAGGCATTTAGTTCAATTTCTTAAACGAGATTCAGGTTAATTAGATCATAGATTGATACAGCAACTCCTCATGACCAAGCACATCATATCCCGACAACAACCAATTCAGTTGCCCAGGGCTGAGTTCAAATTCTTGCAGAGTGGCTTTATTTGGCCATTTGAACTTTTGTTTTTGTCGAGTAGCCAGACCCGATTACTCGAGCCCAGCCCTCTAAGAACGGTACGTGCGAGTTTCCCCGCATACCGCTCAAGTCGTTATAACGCCATGTAGGATGGCGCAGCAGTATTTTGACCCCT
>NZ_JASDCD010000047.1:0-6374 GCF_030408095.1 Pseudoalteromonas sp. APC 3893 | reverse complement strand
TCACGGCTTGCGTCGTGAAGGGCTTCAAGATCTATTTTTTGCTCTGTGGTCAATTCAATTTTTTTCATGTGGGTATCATGATCCTCATTACTGTAAAAATCAAGCACCTTCATTGATCACGGGTATACACCAGTTTAACCCGTGGTTATAAAGCTGGCGGCATTAACTCAGAAGCTCTCGCTAAAGCGAAAGATGATGGACTAAACCTTGATGCAGACTTTTTCCAAAATCATACAAGTTTTGCTCCTGAATACTTATGGAGTGGTGAGTTTGGTGTTAAAGGTAGCTCACTCGACGACAAATTCGTTCTTCGCTTAGCTGCATTTTATATGTACCGTGAAGATATGCAGCTTAAAGCGTGGCAAGTCCAAGATCAAAAGTTTACAGGCTATGTAGATAACGCAAGCTCTGGTGAAAACTACGGTTTAGAAATTGAAGGTAGTTATCAATTAACCGATGACTTATTTTTGACTGGTAGCGCGGGCTATTTAAACACTAAAATCAACGACTTCGTTGCTAAATCAGGTTTAGACCAAGATGGCCGAGAGCAAGCACAATCACCTAAGTATCAATACGCATTTACTGCCCGCTATAACTTTACCAACGAGTTATTTGCGACTATAGGTATTGAAGGTAAAGATGATTACTACTTCTCTGATAGTCACAATTCACAAGCCCCAAGTGTTAACCTTGTTAACTTCACTGCCGGCTATGAGTCTGAACAATGGTCAATTCGCGCCTGGGCACGTAACGTGTTTGATGAAGAAGTGCCTACTCGTGGGTTCGAGTTTGGTAATGATCCAACTGACGGCTGGCAAACACATACCTACACCCAATTTGGTGAGCCAATGGTTGCAGGTGTCACTTTCATATACGAATTATAATTAATAGGTGCTAGGTTACTAGGTACTAGGGTTTCCTAGCATCTAGTTACCTAGTACCTAGATCTTCAATTAAGCCCTATCAACATCAAATGCGATGACGTCTTTTATTGTTTGTTTTTGTGTCGCTAGCATCACTAACCTATCAATACCAAGTGCTACACCTGCACATTGTGGCAAACCATGCTCTAACGCGTTAATTAATCGCAAGTCTATGGGTACCTCGTTTAGATTATTGCTTTTACGATAGGCATTATCATCCTTAAACCTTTTCACTTGCTCCTGAGCGTCTGTAAGCTCATTAAAGCCGTTTGCCAGCTCCATGTGTTGATAATAAAGCTCAAATCGCCCAGCGACGCGCTCATCATGACTACAAATACTTGCTAGAGCTGCTTGAGAGGCCGGAAAATGGTAAATAAAACAAGGCCTATCTTGGCCTATCACCGGCTCAACTTTCATGCAGAATAACAATTGCAATAATGTATCACGGTGAGACTCATCTGCAGCAATATCTGCAAAACCATGTTCAATAGCAAGTTGTTGTAACTGCTCCAAAGTGGCTGTCAAAGGATCAAGACCTAGTACGTGCTCAAATGCACCTTGATAGGTTAAGCGTTCAGCGGGTTGCACATCGAGAACCAACTGCATTAGCTCATCTATTTCATTCATCAATGCAAATTCATCAAACCCAGGGCGATACCATTCCAACATAGTAAACTCAGGGTTATGATGCTTTCCTGCTTCTTCATTTCGAAATGCTTTACAGATTTGATAAATAGCCCCACTACCAGCCGCTAATAGTCGTTTCATGGCAAATTCAGGCGATGTTTGTAGATATAAATCGAGTCCAGCAGCATGGCCGGGGCCAACAAAGTGAGTTTTAAAGCTAGCTAGATGGATATCCGTTACACTTGCTGCGCTTAGGCTAGGAGTTTCAACTTCCATTACATTTCGCTGATAAAAAAATTCGCGAATAGTGCGTAAAATTTCGGCTCGTTGCTGCAAGGTTGCAATCTGCGCACTTGGCTCCCAAAGATCTGCTGACATATTTTCTCCAAAAAAAATCCCAGCCTGAAGCCGGGATTCTATTAAACAGTGCTATTGCTTACTTAACACGGCCTACGTATTCACCGCTACGAGTGTCTACTTTAATTACTTCACCAATTTGTACAAACAAAGGAACACGTACTACAGCACCTGTACTTAATGTAGCTGGCTTACCACCAGTACCCGCAGTGTCACCTTTTAGGCCTGGATCTGTTTCTGTGATCTCAAGCTCAACAAAGTTAGGCGGTGTTACAGCTATTGGGCTACCGTTCCATAATGTAATAGTACATAGGTCGTTTTCAACGAGCCATTTAACCGTATCGCCTAGCGCTTTTTCATCCGCGGCAATTTGCTCAAACGTTTCGTTATTCATGAAGTGCCAAAACTCACCATCGGTATAAAGATAAGCAAGATCGGTATCCATTACATCAGCGCCTTCAACTGATTCACCTGATTTAAATGTTTTTTCAAGCACTTTGCCAGAGATAAGCTTACGGATACGAACACGGTTAAACGCTTGGCCTTTACCAGGTTTTACCATTTCATTTTCTAAAATACTGCAAGGTTCGCCGTCCATCATAATTTTTAGGCCGCCCTTGAACTCATTAGTGCTATAATTCGCCATCGTTTCCTCTGTCTAATAATTTTTCGAGTAATCTACTTACCAATGATACAAAGAAATGAAGCAAATTTGCATAAAAACTGGCAAAAAGAATTAGCTAATGTAGTTACTTGCCCAAAAACCTTGCTAGAAATGGTCGGGCTATCGAGCCAAGTACATGAAAAAGACATAAAAGCTCGCAGTTTATTCCCTGTGCGCGTACCTGTCCCTTTTATAAAAAAAATGCGCTATGGTGATATTAACGACCCACTTTTACTGCAGGTCATGCCTCGTCATCAAGAGTTTATTGAAAAAACCGGTTTTAGTAACGACCCGCTGCAAGAGCAAGACAATACACAAACAGGCTTACTCCATAAATATAAGTCTAGAGTTCTCGTTATGTTTAAGACGGGTTGTGCGGTAAATTGCAGGTATTGCTTTCGGCGCCACTTTCCCTATCAAGAGAATCAGTTAAACAAACGCAGCTTACTTGATGCACTTGAATATATACGATCAGACAATAATATCAACGAGGTTATTCTCAGTGGCGGCGATCCGCTGATGGCCAAGGATGATGCTATTAGTTGGTTTATGGATGAGCTAGAAAAACTACCGCAAATTAAGCGCATGCGTATTCATAGTCGCCTTCCCGTCGTGATCCCAGCGCGTATTACCAATGAACTGTGTCAACGGTTAGCAGACTCCCCTCTTAAAATCTTATTTATCAATCATATAAATCATGCCAATGAGATAGATGATGATTTTAAAACCGCGATGAAGCAGTTAAAGAAAGCCGGTGTAACATTATTGAATCAAGCCGTCATCTTAAAAGATGTGAATGATTCAAGCTCAGCGCAAATTGCATTGAGTGAAGCATTATTTGATGCAGACATATTGCCTTATTATCTTTACCTATTAGATAAAGTAGCCGGCGCTAGTCATTTTGATATTGCAGAGCAACAAGCACGTAAAATAATGGCAGATATGCTTATTGCATTGCCAGGGTTTTTAGTTCCTAAACTCGTTCGAGAAATTGGTGGTCAACAAAGCAAAACCCCCATAGATCTCAAATTGATTTAAACGTAAACGTTTACATTATTGCCAAGAGTAGCCGTAACAGATTTAGCGGGGGTTTGTGCAACACTAGACGAAGCAGCACCTTCAATTAGTGCCAGAGCAGCTGCACCATCCGCTTTCTGCTGCTTTTTGGCAAGCGCTGCACTATACACTTCTGCACTTTCACCTGCGCCACTCATGGCTGGTAAGTTTCCACCTGATATATTCATAGTTCAATACCTGACTTTTAATTACAATCCACGTACTATATCGGCATTGTAATCTAAAGCTTTAGGAAAAAAATGGATTCTATTATTGAGCAGCTCAATAACAACTTAAAAGTTGTTTACCGTCAATCACTTGATGCTGATAAAAAACTAGATGAACTTCAGCAACAAGGTCATGGTAAGTTCAAAGCACTATTCCCAGCAGATGCTGGGTTTAACTTTGAAGCAAAAAGGTTTAAACCTTACGTATTAGACGTCGCTGCAGATGTAGAAAGTTTAAGTTCTGACGGTTTAAATGAAGAAAAGCTAAAATCAACAGTACTTAAACTACAACAACTCTTACAGTTATTAGCAACATTCAAGTAATGTAAAAGCGCTCACTTAACTAAGTCAGCGCTTTAAGAACATTATTGTGGGGTTACTATAGGTATTAGCTCTTTATCGAACCAGTCTGTAATCAAGCGTTTATCATAATAAAAGGCTTCATCACGGCCCATCTTAATTCGATCCATAAAGCCCATATCTTTTAATGAGACTTGTTCATTTTCACTTATAGTTTGACCGTCTTTATCCGTCACAGAATAGTTAAATTCAATACGGGGAAAATATATAGGCTTAATAATTCTGAGCTCATTCATACCACCAAAACGAACATCACCTGCCAAATCCAGTTCCGTTACTTCTACATTAAACTTATACCCTTGTGGTAACTTTTCAGCTAATTTATTGAAGTGCTTTTCAAAGTTTGACGCAATACGTTTATGATAAGAACCTTTTGTATCATTCGAAGGACGAACGTCTCGGTAATCATTAAAATCATGCCACTTAACAGTGGCTTCCCCTGCGTGTGCAAAGGCTGGAACTAGAATAACCATTGCCACAGCAATTTTTTTTAATGTATTCATATTTATTCTCCAAAAACACTCGGGGTAACTTTAATTAAAATAATAGCAGCTACAACTTAACTATAGCTTAATCCTTTTTCCCATCATTGTTATCATTTATATAAAATATGTAATCAAAAATACAGTCAATAACGCCGGTAATAAAAAATAATAAATTTAAAACATGTAATAACAGGTAATCTATGGTGAAATTAGCTTAATTCACCTTATATATGGAGATTTCATGACAATTTTAGTAACAGGTGGTGCAGGATATATAGGCTCGCACACAGTAGTTGAGTTATTAACGCAAAATAACGACGTTGTTATCATAGATAACTTGAGTAACTCTAGTGTTGAGTCACTTGAACGCGTGAAAAAGATCACTGGAAGATCAGCACATTTTTATCAAGGCGACATTCTAGATAAAAGCTTCCTAGCTGATATTTTTGCCAAACATACAATAGACAGTGTCATTCATTTTGCGGGGCTTAAAGCTGTCGGGGAATCAATTGTAAAGCCGATTGAGTACTACCAAAATAATGTACAAGGTACACTAACACTGGTTGATGCAATGCGAGATGCAGGTGTATTTAAGCTAGTATTTAGTTCATCCGCGACCGTTTATGGCGACCCGGCAAGTTTACCAATTCGCGAAGACTTCCCAGTGGGTGGTACCACTAACCCTTATGGCACATCAAAGTTGATGGTTGAAATGATGCTACAAGATATCGCTAAATCTGATGAACGCTTTGCATTCTCGATTTTACGCTACTTTAACCCCGTTGGAGCACATGAGTCAGGACTTATTGGTGAAGACCCTAATGGCATCCCAAACAATCTGCTTCCTTATATTTCGCAAGTTGCAGTTGGTAAGCTAAAGCAGTTAGGTGTATTCGGTGATGACTACGACACTATTGATGGCACTGGTGTCCGTGATTATATTCATGTTGTAGACCTCGCTTTAGGACATTTAAAAGCACTTAATAAGATCAATCAAGATACAGGCGCACATGTTTATAACCTTGGCACAGGTAATGGCTACTCAGTACTTCAAATGCTCAATGCTTTTAGTAAAGCCTGCGGTAAGGAAATCCCCTACCAAGTATCACCACGTAGACCTGGTGATATTGCCGCCTGCTACGCAGCCCCTGAGAAAGCTTCACTAGAGCTAGAATGGCAAGCAGAACGAGGCATAGACATCATGATGCAAGATACTTGGCGCTGGCAAAGCAATAACCCCAACGGTTATAAATAAAAGTATCAACTTAAACTTATAAAACCGCTGTTAAGCGGTTTTTTTATATTTAAAGAAGTACAAGTTTCGGATATATACCGATAAAAGAATCATATTTTTCAGTGCAGTACACTGGACTCTGAGGTGGTCGTCGCGTTCTTTTATCCGTGGGTATCAAATACTCAACCCACGCTACGGTGTATAGGTTGACGCTGTGCAACTCGCTAGCTTTACTCTCGCTAACTCGCTTACTATTTCACTTTCTTAAAAACGTAAAAAAGCCCGACTCAATGAGTCGGGCTTTTTTGTATTTGGAGCCTGGCGATGACCTACTTTCACATAACAAATGCTACACTATCATCGGCGCTGTTTCGTTTCACTACTGAGTTCGGCATGGGATCAGGTGGGTCCAAAACGCTATTGTCACCAAGCAAATTTGGT
>NZ_JASDCD010000046.1:0-6836 GCF_030408095.1 Pseudoalteromonas sp. APC 3893 | reverse complement strand
AAATTATAGGTTGTTGGTAGTGGTAAATAAATAAATGGAATTAGTATTAACAAGCCGCTACGCTCAGGCTTCGCTTGGCGGCTTGTTAAAATCTAAATTAATGAATTAAGTGCTATAGATGAATCAGTATTATTTGTTGGTTCGGGTTGTGAATATGGGTTAGGACTACAAAAAGCACGATAAGCAAAATTGGTTTTAGCTTGCCGAATAATGACATTGCACGGGCTGAAATACTGAATACTAAAACCCATACTAGCCAGTTCGTAAGAGTCGATACTAAAGTTACCGTATTTTTCGGTGATAAATTCGAATATAAATTCTCGATGTGTTCGCTCTGGCCGCTTCACCTCTTGAACCCCAGTGACAAAAATATCAGTAGCGCCGTACGGTAAACCTATAGAAACAGGTTGACCATCAAGAACCTGAAAATCAGCATTATCAGAATTAGAATTAGTATTTTTTTGAGTATCGACAACGCCCACTTTAGCGGTTTCTTCGACACCTTCCACAGCGCTTTCACTGCTGGTAAAATACCACATCCAATACAGTACGCACAAAAAGAGAATAGTAATTGGAAAGGCAAAAACAGGATTGAGTAAGAGATTCTTACCCTGTCCTTTTGTAATACCTCCGGTAGCGGTCGACTTGTAGCATCTGTGAACTTCGACTGGGATTTTTTTCCACGTTGTAACACTTCCTTTGACTGGGGCTTTGCCGTCAAGTTTTGGGTTATGATCGAAGATTCGCGGCCTTCGATTGTAGTATGGGATTGATGCGAGCCCGTCAAAATATTTATGCGAGTAGGCATACTGGCTGACGTTTCTAATGTATTTATGGACGCTGGTAATATCGGGTGTGCAGACGATGATGTCCCAGTTGTATTTACGGTGTCGCATGTAACATTCTTTGAGTGTTTTGGGGTAAATAATGTGGCCATGTTCGTTGAATAACTCCTTACCTAAATCATCAGTATCGCCGCTGGTTAAGTTCTCAGGTTTGAACTTTTCAAGTTGTTCATAATGATATTCATACCAATGAACGGGTATCAAATCTTTGTAATTGTTGATGTGTTTATAGTTGCAACTTTCAGGCTTAAAGGTTGCCTCGGTTGGGTAAACGTCTTGCACTTCATCAATTAAAACTAATGCGCCTGTTGGCATCCAGTGATACCAATTTCTCCAGAGATGTTGACCCTCTTCATTTTGCGAAGATAAACGCCATAGCTGTGCTGACTCTGGAAACGTTTCTTGTAACTCTGTTTCAATTTCTTCGAGCGGTAAAATACCTTCGATATTGGTAACAACTAAACGGCCTTTTCTAAGAGCTGGAAGAACTTCGAACCATGTAGCGCTAGCAGATTTAAAAGAACCTGGTGCACCATGAAAAATTGATGAAGCCATTTTATATAAACCTCATAACATAACGGGCAACTAATGCTTGAATTATGATGTTGAGTGCATCAAAAAAACGCAAATCAACAAGAGCGGCTTTAATGTCTTGCGGTAGGCCACTCGCAGCAGATGCAATCTTTGAAGCAATTTGAAAGTTTTCTAAAATTGATTCTGCAATTGACCAAGCTAGTTTCATGGATTCAAACTGAATGGTTATTAACATGAGCATGATTTTTTCAATAATGTAAGCAACAGCTCTTTTGAAAAAATTAGGCAAATCTTCATCAAGGAAAGTCCATACATCGGTGAAGAAATCACCCATTGCTTGAGCTGCACCTTCAAACCCCTCGTAATTACCAGATGCAGCACCTGTGCCTGCTCCCGTGTCTGTGCCAGATGCCTCAGCCAGAACGATACAAGGTAAAATAAGTAAAATAAGTATAAAAGTTTTAGTTTTCATATTAAGGCCCCAATAGAATATAAAGTGCTGATAGAGATGCAATTAGCATTAAAGCTGCGGCTAGAAGTTGAAAAAAATTGGCAAAACGACCCAACCCCATATCGACCGATACACCCTTAATTGTTTCTAAGCGCTCTTGATATCCACCGCCAAATGAAGGGTTAATTTCAAAAAGCTTGGTAGCGTCAGATTTAATTTTATCTATGTAATCTTTTATTTCATCTCGCTTGTCTGTTATCTCTTCCGTTACTGCTTCACGGTCTTCATCAGTAAATAATTTATTAAGTCCTTTTTCTGGATTCTTACGTTTTGATTTTATAGTAAATAGTTCTTTTTTCGGTGGGCAGTTTTCACCTTCACAAGGCTTGCAATCATCGCCCGTACAAGGAGGGCAATCATCACCCGTACATGGTACACAGTCATCACCTGTACATGGCTCATTACCACCGTCGCCGCCATCACCATTACCACCACCTCCGCCGCCAGTGGGTTTGTCTAAAATACCTTGCAAAAGTGAATTAGCTGCCATCGTATTAACATCAGTCATTGCTGTGTTGTATCTGATTTCGCCAAGTATTTCATTTGAAATTTGAGTTTCTTCGGCTAGGCGGTCTAGACGTTCGTCATTTGAATCACTTGCTGCAACTTGATTTTTATTCATTGCGTCTAAGTTTTCATTTATTTTATTGAGTGCATCAAGTTCAGCCATTTGTGGTGTGTCATCGGTTTCTTCGGGCGCTGGCTTTTCTTCGGGTGGTGATGTTTTATCTACCTCTTTATCTGGTGGTCGTTGACATTGAACAGGTTCAGCTGAGCCGTATGAAACAGGAATGTAATAACCGCCGCTTTCATCTGTTTCTATTTTGCATTGAGTGCCATCATCATTATTAAAGCATTTAGTTGTTTGTTCACCAGTACCAAAAACAAACGGGTCATTGTCTGTAGGTTCAGGGCAAAAATCTTTTTCTTTAGCGCACATAGGAGAACCATCAGGAGCTGTGACATCAATATCATACTCAGGGGAACCATTGGGTGGACAAGTTGGTGTTTTCTCCCCTTGAATATTTGCATAATAAAGAGAGCGCCATTTAACAGTAGGTAATGTCGTGCCATCGGAATAGATGCGTGAACCTGATTGTTTAATCTTAATTGAACCGTTATCTAAAACGCATTCACCACCTGCTGAATATACATATTCAACTGATGATGAAGCTGGAATTGTTGCAGCTAATTTTTTGCAACTTTCAATTTTTGCATTAATAGAGCAAACTTTGTGAGTTAAATCCCCGCTCCCATTGAGTGATGCAGCTTCACAAGGAACTGTTTCAAAACTAGGTGTTACTAAATCATCCATATCAGGGAGTGCATTTGCACTAGAAACAAAAAAAGCGCTACTAAGCGCCAATAAAAATATTAGTAATCGCATGTGAGCGCCTTTAAAGAAAGGGCGGTTTTACCCGCCGTTGTTAACTGGTTCTTACGCCACTGGAGAATCCTTCGACGAAGCACCAGACCAGAAATGACGCAAGGCCAATTGATGTGACCATCTTATTTACGTAACCATGAGACAACCATACCAACACCAAAGCTGATAGCTGCTAAAGTAATTACGCCAGTGATAACTAGTGTGTAGTTTGCTGAACCTTCATCAGTAGCAGCTTGAAGTGCGGCAGAATGGTCAGCAGCAAATGCAGATGCAGAGCCCATAACAGCAGTACCAAACGCAACTAATTTAGCTGTTTTACTTTTAAAAAAATTTTTCATGTTGAATTTCCTTTAGGATTTAAGTTTTGCCCATGATGCGGACGACACGACCGATACAATGAGCAGTAATAAAAGCGACTAACGCCGCCGTGTTGATTAAGCCGAAAGTGGCTAGGTCAAAAGCAAACAATTCATTAAGAACGTTTACTAAATTTTGTTGTTGCAGTTGTTCAAATTCAGCTTGTGTGACCATCACAAAATCACAAACGCCAGTTACAGCTTTTAGTGTTTGGTCTGGTTGGATAGCGACACATTGAGCCATTACTTACTACCCTTTAAATTTTTTAACTCACCACCAGTAGCCAAACCAAGTTTTTTAAGTTCATGAATTAAATCTAATTTATGCTCTTTAAGTTGGGCATCAAGACCAATATGTGAAATGCCAACAGAGTAATTGGAATTTAAAAATTTAAGAAAGTCAGTATCTTTACTTTGAGCAAATTCAATTAGGTGAACAACAAGCAATTTGTTCATACTTATTTGGCCGCTGGAGTGTATGGCTCAAGAACCATATTAAAATTATCAATTTCAAGACCGCCAAAGCGCCCTACTTTAAAACTTGTTGGATGCAATAAATATTTGCCAACTTCTAAAACTTCACTAACATCATTGTGAGTAAGTCGCATTTCTACAGGGAATACACCGCCCAAATGAGCAAAAGCAGTTTGGTCATAAATGACGCGGTCTGCTTTTCCGTCCTTGCCTTTGATAGTTCGCGGTTTAGGTAAATGTGAATTGTTTGTATCCATAACTTCAATAATTACGCTCATGATTTTGTATCCTCGTTGTATGTATCGATTGCGGTTTGTTGGCCGTCAATGAATTGGTTGGTTGTGGTCATGAAACCAGTCTTAAAAGTTCGCGGTTTTCTGGTAACTCTAATTGCTCAGATAAACGCTGAGGCTCTACCCAGTTGCTAGGGTGTTGCTGTTCAAAATCGACATTTACAAAACGAATAAGCGGAACAACATTAGATGCAGTTGCTTGTAAATTTTGTAGATAGGCTTTTGGTACAACTTGGGTCAGTTCTTCAATAGTTCGATAAAAAGTAGCTTTTGGGGTTGTTGATTTAACCTCATCCCAACCTTCGTGCTTCATCATTCTAAAAGTGCGAAATAGGCGGTCGGCTTTTGAATAGCTAAAACCATTTTTAGTTTCGGTTTTAAATTGCTCTCTTAAGTTTTCGTGTATTTCAATATCAGAGTAAGTACGCATGGTTGCACCTTCGAACGTTTTAAAAATGTCTTGCCAAGATTGTTTCCATAATTGCTGAATTAAACACCCCTCAAATGATTCGCTGTATGTTTCAAATGCCCATAAGTTAGTGGGTATACCAAGACGTTTTAACATCCTTGGCATAATGCTAGCCTCAAGGCGCAATGCGTTTTTTGCGAATTCTTGTACTTCTGGTGCTGTCATAGCTTTAAGCTGATTTTTAAAAGCTTGGCTTTTGGTTTTGTCGTATTTTGCTTGTGCTTTGTTAATTTGGTCTTGCAACTCAAATTGTTTTAAATAGGCTTTTAGTCGTTTATGACGTGAGCCCTTACCAAAATATGCAGTTGTGTCGAATGCAGATTTAGCGCCCCTTGTTTGACCGTTTGATATGTTGCGTAATGCGTGAATTACGTTTCGACTATCTGACTCGGTTTTTAAGTGAGCGCTAAAAGTGCAATCTATTTGTGCAAGTTCGGCATTATTAAATTCTAGTATTTCGGCCATGTCGGGCATTGCGTAGCAAAACGCAGTGATTAGTGAGTCAATACACAACATCACATCACACGACCCGTAAACGTTATGACCTTGTAATAATTTCGCTGGGCTGGCCTTTAATTCGATGAACGGGTAATAATTTTCACCCCCTGCCCTAATTTTAAAAGCCAATGTTGACCACGAGCTAGGCAGTGATTCGAACGGGTGCAAAAGTGCAGACACTTCGGCAACACAGATATTTTCAGAATCAAGACGATAATCGTTAGCTGTAAAATCAACATCACCAGCAGCTAATCGGCAACCTCTTTTTTGACACTCACGCAAGTCGATTAGGCCATTAGTCCCGTCTGGAGACATAGCAACAACCGATTCAACGAAAGGTATCTTTATAGTTAAGAGGTCAATCATTTAGTTTTCTTAGAAACTTAGAAATTATATTTAGCGGAAATAATAGTTTCTAAGAAATCAGATTGCAAGAAACTTTGAATATAAGTTTATAATTAAATGAATTCTTAGAATCGAAGAGACATGTAATGCCCAGTAAACACATAGATGACGTAACATGGAGAAAAGTAGAAAAGGAACACGTAAGAGCGGTAGTGGCGACTCAAGCATCATTAAAGGATACAGAAATACTTAAAATTCTTATTTCAAAGGGATTAGAGCTTGTTACCGATGAAGATTACGAAAGGTTCGTTAAAAAGAAAAAAGAGAGATCTAAAGCGTAAAAGTCTCAAAATGGGACTAGAGTCCACTATTATAGTATGTGGACTCTAAACACCTGTGCCTATTTCGGGTCACCTGGGTTTATTTCAAATATGGGTTTGGTTTATCAGAGGGGCGATTTAATTTAGTGATATTGCTTTAGCCAGTGCAGCCAAAACAATATCAATATGATTTAGATGGGTTGGGTTTCCGCTTCGCTATCGGCTGTCGCCATGTAAAATTAATCCATGAGTCTATTAAAAGCATTTTTAAAATCATCAATAGCATCATTTTTATCATCAAGTTCATTACCCAATCGGTAATTATCAGCCTTTAAATTGCTGATTTCGGTTTGTGTTTTTTGATATTCGAGTATCAAAAAATCAATTAACTTGGTGGAAGTATTAATATTTAGCCTACCCTTTAGGCGTTCAAGTTCCTTACTTACTTCATCATTTGGGCGGTATGTAATAGCCATTTTAGTATCCTTTGCAATCATAATGAACAGACAGGATAAACCTTCAGTTGATATTTTGCAATCAAAACACCACTATAAAGCCAGGATAAAAAGCACTTTTTGCAATCATTAAAGTAAAGGCCGGTTGCTTGCCAGGATAATAAATGCAATCAAAATACAACCGATAATTGGCATTATGTTACGGGCTAGAACCGCTACGCTTAAAAAGGCTTTTGTTCTAGTTCGTGTGGGCTGTCGCTATTTTCCACACGAAAAACCACAAACGCCCCGCCATTAGGATATTTTGGCGGGGCGTTTTCTCAACATAACACGTTTCAAATTATAGGTT
>NZ_JASDCD010000045.1:0-7910 GCF_030408095.1 Pseudoalteromonas sp. APC 3893 | reverse complement strand
ATCTCGGGTATAGGGAAAATCTGGAATGTTGGACAATGTAAGCTCAGTTAGAATGACTGCATTTAGCTCTATTAGATCACAAAAAGCATAAAATTAAAATAGATCATCAATTAAATGTGTTTGGTATAAGCAAGTATTTAAACTTGCTCATTCTTATATAGCTAGTTTACGACTGTTGTGAGTCCTCTTCGCATTTAATAATGCATTTGTACTTGGCTCTTGGCCTCTAAATGCTTTGTACGATTCCATAAGATCACCTGAATTACCCACTTCCAAAATATCTTTACGGTATTTGTCACCAATTTCATGTTTTAAACTACCTTCATCTTGTACGAAAGCGTAGGTATTCGCGGCAATTACATGTAGGCATAATGACTAGCAGAATAGCCGCCACCCATAGAGCGTGAAAAGTAAGCTGATTTATAGCGTGGTGGGATATATGACAAATTAACATTGTGTTTGGTTAGTGCGTTTTGTTCAAACATTTACAATGTCTTGTGATACAGAGGTACCAGATAAACTAGGGTAGGTAACATTAGACAACATGCCATGTAATCCATGACCTAACTCGTGAAAAATCGTTGTTGCTTCGTCATAGCTAATCAGTGTTGGTTCGCCTTCGGCTGCTTTTTGAATATTCATAACGTTAACAACAACCGGTTTTTGCTCTAATAACCCTGATTGTTTTACGAATGAGCTCATCCATTTCTAGTACGCGGTTAAACTCAAAATATTTTTTAGCTGCAGATTCATCTGAATTATATTTATCTTTGCCTACTTGCTCAGCGTAGTAAAACCATCCCATGGTTGTATGGCAAAGTCATGGCTTGAGGCGTTAATTTTCTCTTGTTAGTGAATGTTAAAAGTTGCACTTAATGCACAGTGATCGCTCAACATAGTCTTGGACGGTTGTACGTATTTGTGAAACATGACAGGGGGTTTAGAAAGTGTATTAGCCATTGCTGATGATGAAATGATATGGTCGATAGGAGCAGGGTATTTAGGGTGACAACTTATCTGGCCATCGGTGAGTACTGTTAGAGTATTGTTTGTAGATGCCGTTACAGCGTCAAGCAAAACGTTGCGAAATTTATTGTTTTTATCTGCTAAGTGATGATTAAAGTCGCCCAGCATCAGCCATTTATCATCATTACCTAGCTGACTAACAACATGTTGCTTAAGAATATCGGCTTGTTTTGCGAATACCTGGCAGCTTGTACTATCGCTTTGGCTATAATCTTGGGTAAAGCAGCCGCTTTTAAGATGTAAATTTAATAGATTAACCGTTTGATTATTATATTTAAGCGAGAGCTGTAGGCCCTCTCTAACCCCTAACTTAACCGCTGAAAGTGATATTAAGTGTTGTGAGTTGGTTACCTGAATTGATTTTTTTACTGCAAACGCGACTTTCTGTTGTGTTGATAGGTTGCCATTACCACGGCAGGTGTAACTAGGTGAGTCAGCACGCGATGACATAATTATTTGCCATTGTTCAGGCTTAAATATGCGTGCAACAGCAGCCTCTGAAGCTACTTCTTGTAGTGCAAACACATCCGCATCAACAGTGTTAACATATTGACTTAACAGTTTATAGTCACTTTCTGTGCGGACCTTACAACCCAAGTTACCGTCGCTTGCGAGGTGCTCTAAATTCCAGGTTGCGACAGTTAGCTTACTTGATGAATACGGGACGCCTGCGCTGCAACCGAATAAACCTAAGCTTGAAGCTAAAAGTAAAATGTTAATTTTTTTCATTAAATATAAATTGTAAAAGGTATTTTAAGTAATGTTATATTATATCTAATCTGTTTTGCAAGTAGCTTGCGATAGACGTCTATCAAATAAAGAGTGCCGTTTTTATAGAGTTATTTGACGAGGTGTCTTATGATTAAGTATCTTTAATTCTGAGATGGGAATGGCGCTATATTTATTCGACATAGTTTTGCGTGCTTATTATTAATGTGCAGCCACATTGCATACGCTAAGCCAGTACTCACAATCTATACCGAGCAATTTCCTCCTTATAACTTCTCTAATAAGGGGCAATTACAGGGAATAAACCTCGATATAACTCAGGCACTTTGCCAGCGAGTGAAGGTAGAATGCAAATTTGAGCTATTGCCTTGGACGCGTGCATATAATTTAGCACAAAGTAACCCAACTGCAGGGGTTGTGTCTACAGCCCGTACAGAGCAACGTGAAGACCTATTTCAATGGGTTGGACCACTTGTATCATCACGTACATTTTTTTACCGTTTAGCGACGAATAAACATATTAATCCAACAGACTTAAACCAAGTTAGTGCGTATTCGCTAGGCTTAGTAAGCGGCAATATTTATGAGCAGCTGGTCTATGAAGTGGGATTTGAAACAGATAAAAACCTATTACAATTTGCTCATCATTACGAATATATTAATCTGTTTTTTAAAAATAAAATAGATTTGATTTTAGGCTCTGAATTAGTTTTAGATTATCAACTGCAGCAATTTGGTCACGGCGGCAAAGAAGTAGTCAAACTAGTTGAGCTGCCAGTTGAAAAGCTTGGTGGAAATTACTTGGCTTTTAATAAAGCGGTCCCCAAGGAAATCGTAGAGCAATTTAATCTACAATTAAAAGCGATGAAAAAAGAAGGAAAAGTGGAGTCGTTTAAAAGCCTTTATATACATAATTAAAGCGAAAAAACTATTTACTACTAAGTAATGCATGATATTGAGCTGTTATTTTTACTTCTTCAAAGGCGCTTTTTAATTTATTGACCATGGCGGAATCCATATTAATATTAGCCGCTAGGTATCCCGCCACTGCTAGCTCATCAATTGCGTAAACAAAACTAATTTTATCTGTATCAATAGCAAGTTGTTCACTCATTACACTCAGGTAATTTTCATCATCAATAATTAAATCTACCTTTTTGGCCAATAACAAGTGATACGACTTTTGAATATCACTAGTTAGTACGACTGAGAAGCCATATTTAGTTAGCACGTTATACGCTAAGTCATTGCGCTGTACAGCAACGTTGTACTGCCTTGCCTGTGATAAGTTATTGATGACAATATCATGGCGCTTTGTGAGCTTAACAAAGCCTAATTTAAATTTCGCTACGGGGCCAATCCAATGAAATAGAGGCTCACGATTTACTGTTCGTGCAAGGCTGTAGATAAGTGTATTTGGATGAGTGCGGGCCATTTTATAGGCGCGTGCCCATGGGTAAATCTCAATGGCAGCATTAATACTTGCCTTATTTAAAATGAGTTTAACTATATCAGTACTGTAGCCGGTAACACTATCGTTTATGCGAGTTTGATTAGGTGGGGATAACTCAGTAACAACCTTAACAGAGGGTTGAGCGAGACTAACTGGTATAAATAATAATAGCAGTAAATACACTAAAGACCGCATGAAGTCTCCTCAAAATTAGGTTGTATTTTGAGTATAGTAATAAAGTGAGAGTAATGAAAAGTGAAGGGCCTAAAACGATAAAAGGGCCTTGCGGCCCTTGGTGAAGTATCGTTCAAGTCAGATAGCTCTTTAACCCCTTAAAGGGCTATCCTATTGTTTTGCAACTAAGGCTCATCTCAAAGTTTCTAAGCTAGCGAGAGGAAAAAACCTGCAATTGCGGCGCTCATCAGGTTAGCCATAGATCCTGCTAACACTGCTCTGAGCCCTAAGCGTGCGATATCCTTTCGCCGACTAGGCGCCATACCGCCTAATCCACCTAGTAAAATGGCTATCGATGATAAGTTAGCAAACCCACATAACGCGAATGTGACAATCGCTTGTGTGTGCGCACTTAACGTATCGCGATAATTTATAAAGTCTAAGTAAGCAACAAATTCATTTACTACTAACTTTTGACCAATAAAACTGCCGGCTATAATTGCTTCACTCCACGGTACGCCAAGCAACCAGGCTACCGGGGCAAATATATAACCCAAAATTTCTTGTAGTGTTAGTGCCGGGTAATCGAACCAACCACCAATACCACCTAATAAACCGTTCAACAGCGCGATTAAAGCAACGAATGCTAGTAACATCGCACCCACATTGAGTGCCAAATGCATGCCGTTGGCAGCGCCTGATGCTGCTGCATCAATCACATTTACAGGCTTATCTTCATTATCTTCAAGATCAGCCAATGTGTCTTTTGGGGTTTCGGTCTCTGGCACGATCATCTTCGCCATTAAGAAACCACCCGGTGCAGCCATAAAGCTGGCAGCAATTAAATACTTAAGTTCTACACCAATAATAACGTAACCGGCCATTACTGAGCCTGCCACAGTAGCTAGGCCACCAACCATAACTGCAAACAACTCAGACTTGGTCATGGTTGCGATAAATGGTTTTACTATCAACGGTGCTTCAGTTTGACCAACAAAGATATTGGCGGTCGCTGAAAGCGATTCTGTACGCGATGTTTTTAACAGTTTTTGTAAACCACCGCCGAGGATTTTTATAATCCAATCCATAATGCCAATGTGGTAAAGCACTGCAACAAGGGCAGAGAAAAACACAATAACCGGCAAAACTTGTACCGCAAAAATAAACCCTAAGGTATCTTGGCTCGCAAGGGGACCGAACAAAAACGATATTCCGTCATTTGCAAAACCAATTACCGATGATACGGCTTTTGACATGCTCACTAAGGCGTTTTTTCCTGCTTCAAAAAACAGTACAAACCCGCCAATAATAAATTGCATGGCAAACGCAATACCAACCGTTCTTAAACTAATTGCTTTGCGGTTGGTTGAGGCCGCAAAAGCAATGCCTAGCAGCACACACATGCCGACTAAGCTCATAAATGTTGTCATGTTTGGTTATTTCCCGTTGTTATTTTTGCAGTAAATATTTTATTTTACTTTTAATTATATCAATCGCAACACGATTCATGCCGCCACGTGTGACCACTAAATCAGCATTGTGCTTTGAGGGCTCAATAAACTGATAAAACATTGGTCTCACTGTCGCTTGATACTGTTCAACAACGGACTGTAATGTTCTGCCTCGTTGCTCCATATCACGTTGCATACGGCGCATTAGGCAAATATCAAGCGGTGTATCTATAAACACTTTGATATCAAATTCTTTATTTAGCGCTTTGTCGCTGAGCAGTAAAATACCTTCTACAATAATTATTTCAGCTGGCATAACAGGCCGTGTTTTATCACTGCGTGTATGCTGCGCATAATCATATGTTGGAACTTCGACTGCTTCTCCATTGCGTAATTTTGTTAGATGCTCACACATCAATTCATGTTCAAACGCATCTGGGTGGTCGTAGTTTGTTTGCGTACGATGGGCAAACGGTAGATGCGATTGGTCTTTGTAATACGCATCTTCTTCGATCACGGCGATAGCGCCTGGTTCAAGCTCATTAACCAATTCATTATAAATAGTTTGGCTAAAAAGAGATTTGCCCGACGCAGATGCGCCAGCAATGGCTATTATTGTTCGTGTCACTAAAGTTCTCATCCACACAGAAGGTATATATTGTTGGTAGATCACAATAGCAAAAAAGACACGAATAATCTCTCTTGCTTCGCTTTAAGATGTGAAATTTATAATGTTTAGGTTTTATGAAACAGGACTTATGTCCTGTACGGTAAAAAGCAACAACAGATAAAGTAGCTCTATTGGATAAACGAGGTGAGTATGGCAAGAGCAATTATATTGATGGCAGACAGCTTAGGCATAGGCGCAGCCCCCGACGCTGATAAGTTTGGCGATACCGGAGCGAATACATTTGCCCATCTGCTAAAAGCTTACTCAGAAAAAACTGGCGAAAAACTTTCTCTGCCTAACTTATCGTTACTAGGTTTAGTGGATGCATGTGAAGCGGCAGGTAATGAACCTTGCCTAGTTAGCGACCGTCAAACACCGATTGCGGCTTGGGGCTACGCTAAAGAGCTTTCAAGTGGCAAAGATACACCATCAGGTCATTGGGAAATGGCTGGTGTGCCAGTGTTATTCGACTGGGGTTATTTCCCAAATACACAACCTTGTTTTCCGCAAGAATTTATTGACGAGCTAATTGCTCGTACGGGAATTCCTGGCATTTTAGGCAACTGCCATGCATCAGGAACCACCATTTTAGAACAGCTAGGTGAAGAGCATGTAAAAACAGGTAAACCAATCTGTTACACCTCAGCTGATAGCGTGTTTCAAATAGCCGCGCATGAACAAACTTTCGGTCTAGAAAAGCTTTATCAGGTCTGCGAAATCACACGGGCGCTGCTTGATGAAATGAACATAGGACGAGTGATTGCGCGGCCATTTTTGGGTTCGACTAATCAAGACTTTGCCAGAACAGGTAATCGTCGTGATTATTCAGTGTTACCGCCAGCGCCAACCTTGCTAGATAAGCTAGCAGAAGATGGCGGCGAAGTAATAAGCATTGGTAAAATTGCAGATATTTATGCACACCAAGGTATTACGCAAAAGCACAAAGCCCCAGGATTACAAAACTTACTAGAAAAAACATCACAGGTGATGGCGTCAGCGCCAGATCATAGTTTGATATTTACAAACCTTGTTGATTTTGATGAAAAGTTTGGCCATCGTCGCAACCCTGTAGGGTATGCAAAAGCACTTAAAGAGTTTGATGATTATTTACCAACAATACTTAAGCAGCTTAAGCCAGACGACGTACTAATTATTACAGCGGATCACGGTTGTGATCCCACATTCCCGGGCAGTGAGCACACCCGCGAATATGTACCTGTACTTGCTTATCGAGCTGGGCTTGAAAATACCCCGCTTGGTGAACGTGCTAGCTTTGCAGACATAGGTCAAACCCTTGCCCAGTGGTTTAACTTACCTGCACTTGACTATGGTGAAGGCTTTATAACAAAGCTAAAAGCACCAATTGTAAAAGGAAACGAATAATGAGTACTCCGCATATCGAAGCGAACAACTGTGATTTTGCCCAAACGGTATTGATGCCAGGTGATCCACTACGTGCGCAATATATTGCAGAAAACTTTCTTGATGACGCAGTAAAAGTAACTGGCGTTCGTAATATGTATGGCTTTACTGGAACTTACAAAGGTAAGCCTGTCAGCATTATGGGTTCTGGGATGGGTATTCCATCTATGTCAATTTATGCCCGTGAATTGATTGTTAGCTACGGCGTTAAAAATCTTATTCGTATCGGCACCTGTGGTGGTATTGGCAGCGACATAAAAATTCGCGATGTTATTTTTGCTCAAGGCGCCAGCACTGATTCTAACGTAAACCGTGCTCGCGTACGTGGTTATGACTTCTCTGCTATTGCTGATTTTGACCTACTATTAAATGGCGTTAATGCCGCTAAAGAGCTCGGTATTAAAGCAAAAGTAGGTAACGTTTTTACCACCGACACCTTCTATCAAGCCGACAACACCTTTTATCAAGAGCTTGATAAATTAGGTATGTTAGCCGTTGATATGGAAACTGCTGGCTTATATGGTGTTGCTGCTGAGTATGGCGCAAAAGCAATGGCCTTATTTACCGTAAGTGACCACGTGATCACTGGCGAAGCCACGCCAAGTGAAGAGCGTCAAAGCACATTCAATGAAATGGTTAAAATTGCACTAGAGTCTGTGTAATAAAACAATGTAAAAAGTTCCTTGGTAACGTATTCGCTTTGTTTGGAGACACGCCCAAATACAGTGAGACTAACCTCCCAAAGCCGCCTAGTAACTCTAGGCGGCTTTTTTTATGAAAACAAGCCGTAAGCTATCAGCTTTCAGCCATCAGTTTTTAAACGATCATTAAACCATTTGCAGATTCTAGCTCATTAATCTATTGACAGTAATTAATGAGCTTTTATTGTGATCTGACCGCTGACCGCTGACCGCTGACCGCTGACCGCTGACCGCTGACCGCTGACCGCTGACTGCTGATGGCTGACCTCTTAACGCTGAATGAC
>NZ_JASDCD010000044.1:0-8787 GCF_030408095.1 Pseudoalteromonas sp. APC 3893 | reverse complement strand
CATCCAGATGTTACAGCACTAATAATAAGGAAAAGTACATCGACAAGGTTATGATGCTGGTTGATAGTTGAGCGGTTATCTTTTACAAGTTCTAAATGGGAGAATAAGGACATAAGAAATATAAAGTGATGAAATTTATAGTATTAGATCATAAACTATGAATGTTTACAAAGTATGATCCTGCCCTGTGTTTCAGGGCCTGCGGTCGCAATCTCAAATAATGGTTCGTGGTTGGCAAAAAAGGCCTGCAACGGGGAAGGTATTTTAATGTCGACTCGCTGGGCACTGGCTTCATATCTTGAGTCTGGCCAGTTGCAAGAGCTTAACTTTGAACACCCACTCACCATTAGTCAAGATGCTGAAATGGCCGTGTATTTGCTTTATCAAAAGCAACGCTATTTAGTGCCAAAAGTAAAAGCCGCAGTCGATTTTTTAGTACAAAAACTGCAAGTAAAAAATGAGTCTAATTTGCTCTAGCTAAAACATTTAATGTGATATGGATTCAGAACAATTATAAATAAATCAATATTATTAGCTTAATACAATTAACTGCCCATTAAATGCTTATTCATGGCGTACGTATTATCAAGTTGTTGCTCTATTAAACTAATCGTTTGCTTATTTACGTCTAATGCTTTTGCTGTGTTTCTAAAGTTTAAAATAATCTCTGCTATTTCAGATATTATAACTTGTACTTGTTTCCAATTAGCGTAACCAGCGGCAGAGGCCAGCTTTTGAATCGCTTTTAGTGGCGGGTTTTTTCCAAATCCAGCAAACGAAGTAGCATGCTCATTAAAAGGGTGAGGACTAAAAGTGACATCATAAAAAGGCGCTAAGTCCCACTCACCAGAATCTTCTTGTAAAAAAGCCCAGTTTTTACTGTGGTCGTCTTGGTTACAGCTAAATAAATTAAACATAGCCCGACGAAATTGTAATTGCCCTGCAGCAGGTGATTTGCATAAAACACGGCTCGCTTTAATTAAATCCTCATAATCTAATGTAGGTGTGCGAAAATCTGCATCTAGCAAGCCACATGCGCTATGCATATGTTTGCAGCCCATTTTATCACCCATTAATTTAAACCTATCAAATCGTTTTAAGGCAAGCCATTGCTTTGCACCGGTCCCTTCTGGGGCGGGTACCAGTAATCTCTGAGGAGGGTTTAATCCCGCTTGTTCAGCTAAATCCAAATACACAGCTTCACATAACCCTTCCTCATGTCCTAAAGCGAGGTTTTTGGATGTGAATTTTATTAACCAAGCATCATCACCTGTTTTAGGTTTTGTTCTACATTCTTGTATATTATTGTCAGGAAAATAAATTTGGGCTTTAGGGCGTGCACCGCCGGAACTACCAGCAGCCACTAACGCAGAAAGTACTTCTTCTGTTTGTCCGTCAAATATTGCTTGGGCTTGTTGGCCTAATGTAGCAAGACCAGCTTCAGCGTTATTTGTGTCATCATAATGAGTTTCAGGTGTAAACGATAATGCTCCCATAGCACAATGGCCAACAAAAGACAAGCGGTCCATTTGGGTCACAAAGTTAGGCATTATATTATTTTGTCTGAATACACGGTCCTGTAGTAGTAACCCCCACCCATCAGGTAAACAATCAGAAAAGACCCCATGCAATCCATTATGTGGGCTTTTGGGTGCTAACTGAACATCTCTATTGAAGGCGAGTGAGAATGGCGAAAGATTACCATATGTGTCTAAATAGCCTTGATCGAATTGAAAGTAAACACCTTGCCTATTTTGAGCTAGTACACCCACCATTAACTCTGTTGAGTCTGACAGTGTACGTTTTACTTCTAGCTTCTCTATGGGTTTAAAGGCCATTGTTTAATACCTGATCAATAGACGTTGGCGCATTCTTACTTTGAGCTGGCGCTTTTGTTAAGTCATATAAACGAGTTAAATCGTCGAGTGTTTGCCACAAAAGTAATAGCTGCCTGAATGAAATAAGCCCTGTAACCTCAAACTTTTTTATTGTAGAAGCAGGTACTGTGCTTTTTTTCGCTAACGCTTCGCGTGACATTTTTGCTTTTTTGCGACGTTCTTTTAGGTGCTCAGCAAAAGCCAGCTGCACATCACCTTCGCTTAACAATAAATAATTGATAATAAACTCACTCGAATTAGTTTGGACATTACTGTAGCTAAAAAGCTATATTTTGCAGGTTAATAGACATTATAGTGTCTATTTGTTGGTTGTAAAGGTAATGGTGGCGCTAATTGCCTGCCACAATTTTTATTGTTTGAGATCAATAAAATAATAGAGAATAAAGTGCATAATTCACGGCTGTAATTTTATGCTAGCAATATGCAATGAGGTTAGATAGTGGCTTTACTCATAAATAGTAAATGCATTAACTGTGATATGTGTGCCCCCGAGTGCCCAAATGAAGCCATTTATATGGGCGCTAAAATTTACCAAATAGACTCAAGTAAATGCACCGAATGCGTAGGCCACTACGACAACCCTACCTGCGTAAGTGTATGCCCCATTGATTGCATTAAGCCCGATCCTAATCATCGCGAAAGTATTGATGAACTGGCAGAGAAATACGTGAGGTTAACGGGGTAATTTAAACTACTGATTTGATACCAGCAATCCTACCGACATAACCTTTGCCCCATAATCCTAATTTGGGTATTATCTTGGTTAACAAGAACAATGGATTAGCCATTTAGTTATTAGCTAATAAGGCTGGCAAAGGAATCGTATGTCATTACCCAATTACCAATCTTTTATGACTCCTCTTTTAGCAATGATATACTTGCAAGCCAAGCGCGATACCGATAGAACAGTAGCACATTCAGCTATTTGCTGATAAAGGGCGCACAGCTTACCGAACTCAAGCTTACTAATAATTTAGGCGTAAGCGCCAAACACGTATTTGGAAGAATAAAATGACAACGAATAATAACTTTTCTCAAACCGCTGCTTTTATTTGGTCAGTTGCAGACCTGCTTCGCGGTGACTTTAAACAGTCTCAATATGGCCGTGTTATTTTACCCTTTACCCTATTACGCCGTCTTGAGTGTGTGCTCGCACCAAGTAAAGATGCTGTAGTAGCCGAGTTTGAGCGCATTAAAGCGTTAAACCTGCCAGAAGATGCACAAGAAAAGTTATTAATAAGAGCGACCAAAACTGTAAATAACGAAAGCGGCTTAACCTTTTTTAATACCTCGCCTATGGATTTAGGCAAAATGGGGCAGGGCGATATTAAAGCCAACCTTGAGCGTTATATTCAATGCTTTTCAGCCGATGCCCGCGAAATATTTGAGCATTTTAAGTTTGATGAGTTTATCGGATTGTTAGATGATGCTAACTTACTTTTTAAAGTCGTTAAAAAATTCGCCACGACCGACTTAAGCCCACAAGCTATATCAAATCACGATATGGGCTTAGTGTTTGAAGAGCTAATACGTCGCTTTGCTGAAAGCTCTAACGAAACCGCAGGAGAGCACTTTACCCCCCGCGATATAGTACGTTTAACTACTTCGCTAGTATTTATGGAAGACGATGACGCTCTAACTAAAGAAGGGATTATTCGCACTATTTACGACCCAACAGCGGGCACAGGCGGCTTTTTATCATCGGGTATGGAGTACGTGCATGAGCTTAACCCTAATGCGGTTATGCGCGCATTTGGTCAAGAGTTAAACCCAGAATCTTACGCTATATGTAAAGCCGATATGCTTATTAAAGGGCAAGACGTAAGCCGTATTAAATTAGGTAACACCTTATCGAATGATCAGCTAGTAGTCGATAAGTTTGATTACATGCTGTCTAACCCGCCATTCGGTGTAGATTGGAAAAAGATTGAAGGCGATATTAAAGACGAGCATACCTTAAAAGGTTTTGACGGTCGCTTTGGTGCAGGCCTACCAAGAGTGTCAGACGGCTCATTGCTATTTTTAATGCACCTTATTAGTAAAATGCGCGATGCATCCGATAACGGCGGGCGTATTGGTATTATTCTAAATGGTTCGCCTTTATTTACGGGCGGTGCAGGCAGTGGTGAAAGTGAGATTCGCCGTTATATTTTAGAGTCTGACTTACTTGAGGCAATTATAGCCTTACCGACTGATATGTTTTACAACACAGGTATTGCTACTTATGTGTGGGTATTGTCGAACAAAAAAGCGCAGCAGCAAAGCGCTGAGCGTAAAAACAAGGTTCAGCTAATTAATGGCGCTAACCTGTGCGGTAAAATGCGTAAATCTCTTGGCTCTAAACGTAATATTATGAGCGAAGACGACATTAAAATAATCACTCGCAGCTTTGGTAATTTTGCACAAGTAGAAACAACAACACTTGAAGAGCTAGGCTTAATTAAATCAACTGAGGCTAAAAGTAGCCGAGGTCGCCAAGCGGCTAACCCAAAAGCTGAAGTAGCAAAAACCTTTGCCAGTAAAATATTTAATACCTATGAATTTGGCTATCGTCGTATCACCATAGAGCGCCCGTTGAGATTGTCAGCGCAAGTAACTGATGAAGCCATTGCATCACTTCGTTTTGCACCTAAACCTTACAATGCAGCGATGATGGCGCTTTATGATAAGTTTGGCACACAGTGGTCTACTGACGATCAGTATGGCGATTTGAGCGCCGTTGAAATTGAGGCCAGAGCGATTATTAAAGCCGACTTCCCAGAGCTGAAAGAAAAACAAATTAAAGATGTATTAGAGCCTAAGCTTTGGTTATTCCAAAAATCCCTTATAGAAAAAGCGCAGCAACTACAAACACAGCTAGGTGACGATGCTGGTGGTAAGCAGCTGCAATCAGACGATTTTAACCAGTTTGATATTACCTATGCACAAGCACTTAAAGCACTCAATATTAAACTCGACACTAAAGAGAAAAAACAACTACTCGATGCCATCACTTTCAAAAACCCAGCGGCTGAATGCGTGGTTGATAAATTATTTAAAGATTCAGCAAACCCAATGTATGGAGCATTTGAATATCAAGGTAATGTTAAAAAGTGGCAAGGAAAAGTAGTTACTTATAAGCAAGATGGCGACCTGCGTGATAACGAAAATGTCCCACTAAAAGAAGCTTATTTAAACGGCTCAACTCAGTCAAGTATTAGCACAACCCAAATGGTTGAAAACTACTTTAACCGCGAAGTTGCACCGCATGTAAGCGATGCATGGATTAACGACACCAAGTGTGATGATAAAGACGGCGAACTAGGTATAGTTGGTTATGAAATACCGTTTAACCGCCATTTTTATGATTACCAGCCACCGCGTGATTTAGCCGAAATTGATGCTGAACTTGATGCTGTGAGCAGTGACATAATGACCTTATTGCAAGAGGTTCATTCGTAATGAAATATTGTGATCGTAAGTCATCTAATATACTGACTTTGCAGCTAAAGCTAACCTCATGGTGGGTTAAAGCCCAACAAAAAACTATTATTAATTTGCTATTATTATTGACCTTACCGTCATTAAAAACTAATATAATACGCAATATACCCGCCAAGCCTATGGGTTTTGATTTATCAAAATTTATGCTGAAATTGTGCGGGTTTTCTTTTTTCTACGCCTTAATAGCTTCCTCCTATTTAAAATATATATCTCAGCTAGTAAAAAGTGTCGATAGGGAATTGATGTGATCCCATTTTTCAAACCCTCGATTAGCCTTGATGAGCAAATAGCGTTACTCCAGCAACGTGGGCTAAGTATAAAAGAGCCTGAACGAGCTAAACATTATTTAGAGGTTATTAGCTTTTTTAGACTATCAGCCTATATGCGGCCTTTTCAAAAGTTACACCATGAAGAGCACCCATTTAATGAAGGCAGTGAGTTTAAACAAGTGGTTGCCTTGTATGCTTTTGACCGAGAGCTTAGGCTGTTAATTATGGATGCGGTTGAGCGCATTGAAGTTGCTACCCGCTCCATGTTTAATAATGTTATGGGCCCAAAGTATCAACAAGACGATGAACCTTATAGTGGCTCTCACTGGTACATTGACCGCAATCACTTTAATCGCAATTATGATCATAATCGATTAATTAAATCATTAAGTGATAAGCAGGACAAAGAGCGTGGCATTTTGGCAAGAGAAGCCGCAAAAATTAATAATTCGCCGCAACATACCCCCCAAAAAAAAGCGGAACTAATTAATCTAAAGCAACGTGAAAACTATTGCCGATATTATGTGAGCCATTATAACGAGCCTAATTTACCACCGTGTTGGGCAGTAATTGAAGAGCTAACACTGGGTGAGCTTTCTCACTTATATAAAGGGTTAGTTAAAGACTCCGACAGAAAAGCTATCGCAAAGCGCTTTAATGTTCCTCAGGATAAGTTTGCTAGTTGGTTACATACACTTACCTTTATTAGAAATTGTTGTGCACATCATGCTCGCTTATGGAATAGGGAGTTACCTATTGCACCCAAGCTACTAAGAGACGCAGAATGGCAGTTACCCCCAGTATTACCTAATAGCCATATACAGCCTGCAAAACGCTTATATTCAGTTTTATTATTGTTGGCACACCTAATGAGAGAGGTAAGCCCCGATAGCCAATGGACAGACAAGCTTGTTCAATTAATAGTTAAACACCCAGAAGTACCAGTTAGAAATATGGGGTTTCCTGAAAATTGGGCAACGCATCCATTTTGGGCTTTGAAGGATGATGAGAATGCATAAAAACAAACACCTAAAATCACAGCAAACAGCAGAATATAAGCAATGGCTAACAGAGCTTAAACATAAGGTGGTATCTAGCCAGCAAAAAGCCTTTGTTAAAGTGAATACCGAGCTTTTAGCTCTGTGCGGGCAATTGGGCTACAACTTGTTGCCCAATTGGTTTAAATCTTAATTTGGAGGTTCGCATGAGTGAGTTAAAAGCTAGCAAGTATCAGGCTTATCCTGAGTATAAGGATTCTGGGGTTGAGTGGTTGGGTAGTATTCCTTCTCATTGGCAAGTTATCCCCGTGAAACATTTGGCGGCTCTTACCCCAAAAAAATCTGCTATCGATGCTGAATTATTGAGTCAAGAGTGTAGTTTCTTGCCGATGGAAAAGCTCAAGTTGAATTCAATCACTCTGGATGAGAAACGCTTAGTTAGTGATGTTTATAACGGATATACATATTTTGAAGACGGCGATGTGCTTATGGCCAAAGTAACGCCGTGTTTTGAAAATAAAAATATCGCAGTAGCTTCGGGTTTGTTGAACGGTATTGGTTTTGGTTCTTCTGAAATCTACGTTCTTCGCTCTAATGGCCGAGTAAACAATCGCTTCTTATACTATCGCTTGCAAGAAGATAGTTTCATGTATATTGCTATTGCAGCAATGAGTGGTGCTGGTGGTCTAAAGCGCGTACCTTCTGAAATTGTGAGTGGATATTCGCTTGCTAAGCCTGAATTGGCCGAGCAAACTCAAATAGCTAACTTCCTCGATCACGAAACCGCTAGAATCGATACCCTAATTGAAAAGCAGCAGCAACTGATTGAGCTACTAAAAGAAAAGCGCCAAGCGGTGATCAGTCATGCTGTAACTAAAGGCCTAAATCCAAACGTCCCAATGAAAGATTCTGGTGTCGAGTGGTTAGGTGAGGTACCAGCTCATTGGATTGCTTCAACTTTAAAGCATTATAGCGAGGTTATTGACTGTAAGCATATAACAGCAGAGTTTTTTGATGATGGCATCCCTTTAGCGAGTATTAGTGAAGTTAAAAAGTGGTTTGTAGATTTATCAACAGCAAAGTATACGAGTGAAAAGTATTATAATGAACTTATTGGTGGAGGCCGAGAGCCCAAGGTTGGAGATATCATTTATAGTCGAAATGCAACTGTTGGCGAAGCCGCTATTGTAAGCGAAGGGCTTCCACCGTTTGCAATGGGGCAGGATGTTTGTTTGATCAGACTATCTAACGGGTTACTTCCTTTGTTTGCTATGTATGTTCTTCATTCCAGTGTAATAAGTCAGCAATTAGAACTAGCAATGGTTGGTTCTACATTCAAAAGAATAAATGTTGATAATATTAGAAACTTCGCATTCGTAATACCACCATTATCTGAGCAAGATCTAATAGTCAGTGAATTAGAAGCGCTAACTTCGAAATATGATGTGCTTATTAACAATGCAACTAATGCTATTGAATTGATGAAAGAGCGCCGAACAGCTCTAATCTCAGCCGCAGTAACAGGCAAAATCGACGTGCGCAATTGGGAGCAGCCTAATGACTAATAATGTTATGCCACCGTTTGGGCAGCTTATTTTATTTGAAACAGATGAAGGG
Organism: Pseudoalteromonas sp. APC 3893; assembly: GCF_030408095.1. Classification (NCBI taxonomy): domain Bacteria; kingdom Pseudomonadati; phylum Pseudomonadota; class Gammaproteobacteria; order Alteromonadales; family Pseudoalteromonadaceae; genus Pseudoalteromonas; species Pseudoalteromonas sp. APC 3893. The sequence continues at coordinate 522 of NZ_JASDCD010000044.1, read as the reverse complement.
CAAACCAAGGTTGAATGTCGCTTTGAAACAGAAACGCTCTGGTTAACTCAAAACCTAATAGCTGAGCTTTATCAAAAGAGCGTACCGACTATAAATGAGCACTTAAGTAATATTTATAGTGAGGGCGAACTTGAACGAAATGCAACCATTAGGAATTTCCGAATAGTTCGAAAAGAAGGCACACGCGAAGTTGCTCGTGATGTAGCGCATTATAATTTAGAAGCCATATTAGCGGTGGGTTACCGCGTGCGCTCTAAGCAAGGCACCCAATTTCGCCAATGGGCGACAAGAACATTACAAGAGTACCTAACCAAAGGTTTTGTAATGGACGACGAACGCCTTAAAAACCCAGATAACATGCAGTACTTTGACGAGCTATTAAATCGTATACGTGATATACCCATCACACCTCAAGATGCAGAATTTAACACCTGAAAATTGTCGTTAATTCTGCTCGCCAAAATATCGCCTAAATTAGGAAGTGTTTGACTAAAAAACTCATCGATTTTATCTCTAAATTCT
>NZ_JASDCD010000043.1:0-11488 GCF_030408095.1 Pseudoalteromonas sp. APC 3893 | reverse complement strand
AGCCCCCTTTGGTCCGTAGACATCATGCGGTATTAGCAGTCGTTTCCAACTGTTGTCCCCCACCTAAAGGCATGTTCCCAAGCATTACTCACCCGTCCGCCGCTCGTCAGCAAAGTAGCAAGCTACTTTCTGTTACCGCTCGACTTGCATGTGTTAGGCCTGCCGCCAGCGTTCAATCTGAGCCATGATCAAACTCTTCAATTAAAAGTTTTTATGTTCCGAAGAACAGCTCAATGAATTCTGAATTTATTTAATATCTTTCGATATTGAATTGACTGTGCTGAATAATTACTAAAAGTAACTATTCTGTTGGTCACTCAGTTTCAATTGAGACTCTAAATTTTTTGCCTTACTTAGCTATCTAAAAGAAAGTTAAGCTCAGCTGTTAGAACTCAATCTGTACGAGTGCCCACACAGATGATTGCTTTATGTTGTTAAAGAACGTTGCGATTAAAGCGCTTTGCTTTATCTCGCTAGGGCTGCGCATGTTACGCTTTCCTATTTTTTTGTCAACACTTAATTTTAAACTTTATTAAAAATCTAAACCTAAGTTTTACTCGACTTACTAAGTAACTTGCTTGCCTCGCTAAGCGTTGCCTGCTCTGCCGTCTCAGTGGGGTCGCATTATAGGGAGATCCAAAAACAGATCAAGCATTTTTTTCGATCTTTATAAAAAAAAGGACTGTTTGAACACTTTTAAAACAAAGTGCGGTATTTTGCTACAAAAAAAGGCTCTAACGAGCCTTTTTCACCTAACTAAAAATTTCCATCCTGCTTTTGCTTGTTGTTTAGACTCAAGCTGAAGCTCACTTGCCATTAATGGATGTGCATTTAGCCAGTCACCTTCTAATGAAAGTACTAACACTTCATTATTAACAGATAACTGTAATTTTGGTAATACATCATCTTGACGGCGCATTGATAAAATCACAGAGATCCTGATCAACCTTGTTAAATACTGTGCGAGCTTTTGATGACAACCTAAATGTTGAAACATACCTTTTTGCAAATCAGCGCGATGGGCATTTGCTGCAGCAACAATTAATTTATGCTCTGATTGTGAAAAACCCGGCATATCGGTGTTTTCTAAAATATAAGCGGTATGGTTTTGGTACTGCTTATATTCAATGAGTAAGCCTATCTCATGTAAATGGGCAATCGCTTTCAATAATGCAAAACCGTTTGGCGCTAGCTCAGGCCATGGCTGACTCACTTGAAGTGCTAACTGATAACTTAACTCAGCAACACGATTCGCTTGTTTTTGATCCACATGATAACGACTCATAAATGCATCGATTGTGCGCTTACGAATATCGTGGTTATGGAACTCAGGGATCATGCTATATAAAACACCTTCTCGCAGTGCTCCACCAGCTAGACCCATTTTTTCAATTTCAAGTGATTCAAATAATGCTATTAAAATTGCAAGCCCTGAAACAAAAACTAATCTTCTCTCTTCACTTAATCCTGGTAAGTCCAGCTCAGCAATCGTGCTAAAGGAAGTTGATTGATTTTTTATTTCAAGTAACTTATCAAGACTTAGTGTTTCATCTAGTGATTGCGCAACCATAATTTCTTGGATTGCTTGAACAGTACCTGACGCACCAGAAGCTACTTCCCAACCAGCTATTTTATAACTTGGGGCTATTTCATCAATTACGACTCTGGCAGCTTTTATCGCTGCATCAAAGTTGGTCTCGCTTAATTTGCCATCTTTGAAATAACGCTCGAGATAAGTTACGCAACCCATATTAAGGCTTTTATAGTGAAGGGCATCAAACCCTTTTCCTATTACAACTTCAGTACTTGCACCTCCTATATCAATAACTAATTGGCGGCCACTACAAGACGAAGTGTGTGCTACCCCTTTATATATAGTACGCGCTTCGAGCTCACCACTGATAACATTTACCTTGTGAGCAAGAATTTGTTCTGCTTTTTGTTTAAATACATCAGCATTGGTTGCCAATCTTAATGTAGCGGTTGCCACAATGGTAATATTGGCTTTAGGAATATCTTGTAAGCGTTCAGCAAAAAGTGCTAGGCACTCCCATCCTCTTTGCATTGCTTCAGTACTTAATTCGTTATTTTCATCAAGCCCTGCTGCTAATCTTACTTTGCGTTTAACGCGGCCTATGGTTTGTAAGCCGCCAGCAATTGATTTGGCAATTAACATATGAAAGCTATTTGAGCCCAAATCAATTACTGCATAAACATTTTTTTGCGGTTTAAGTTGCCCCACCGTTCAAAAACCTCTAGTTACTAATACGACTATACAACAGTCGTAAATTACGACCTTGCTTTTTGGTAGCTATTGTTTGGTCTACGTCCGTTGTTATTACTACGATTACGAGGGCCTGTCGAATAGTTGCGCTTTCTATGAATAGTAGGCTTAGTTACATCATCAAGCAATGCACTTTTATCATAATGTGATAAAGGTATGCTGTGTTCGATGTATTCTTCTATTTCATGAAGATTATAAGCATATTGCTCACAGGCAAAGCTTATTGCATGACCTGAAGCACCTGCACGGCCTGTTCGACCAATACGATGAACGTAGTCTTCACAATCATCTGGTAAATCAAAATTAAATACATGACTTACTTCAGGGATATGTAAACCACGAGCGGCAACATCTGTCGCAACTAAGAAGTCTAAATCACCTTTAGTAAATTGCGCTAAAATAGATTGACGTTTTTTCTGATTTACATCACCGGTTAGCATACCAACTCGATGACCATCGGCTTTTAACCATGCATAAACTGTTTCACAACTATGTTTAGTATTCGCAAAAACAATGGCTTTATCTGGCCACTCTTCTTCAATTAAAGTCAGTAAAAGTTTAATTTTATCATCTTGTGACGGATGAAAAAGCTCTTCTTGAATGCGTTTGCCGGTTTTTACATCTGGCTCAACTTGAACGTGCTCTGGATTAGTCATATGTTCGAAGGCTAATTCTTGTACGCGGTATGATAGCGTTGCAGAGAACAGTAAGTTGAGTCGCTCAGAAGTATCAGGCATACGACGGAACATATAACGAATATCTTTTATAAAACCTAGATCAAACATACGATCGGCTTCATCAAGCACTACAACTTCAATTTCATTAAGGGTATAGCAGCCTTGCTTATACAAATCGATAAGGCGGCCTGTAGTACCAATTAAAATATCTACGCCTTTTTCTAGTTGCGCACGTTGTTTTTCATAATCTTCGCCACCATATACTAAACCTAAGTTAAGATTACAGTGTGGCGCTAAAATTTTGGCATCTTTGTGGATCTGAATCGCAAGCTCCCGAGTTGGGGCCATGATCAGGGCTCTTGGATGTTTACTAGGTGCTTTGCTAGATTGTAATAACCGATGGCATGTGGCAGTTAAAAACGCCAACGTTTTACCTGTACCTGTTTGTGCTTGACCCGCAATATCGCGGCCATCACAAATAAAAGGTAGGCATTTAGCTTGAATGGGAGTGCAGTATTCAAACCCATTTTCGGTTAAACCGGTAACCACTTCCGGTGCGATAGCAAAGTCTGAAAACTTTTTATCGGTCAAATGTGTCTTAGTCATAGCGTTTAAGCATAACGTTTAAACTTGCAATAAGAAACAAGAGTGTTTAAATACGCATTAAATAATTCGCCTAACTTATCGGAGAGCGCAATGAGCGAGAAAATTATTCAATTAACTGACGATGGCTTTGAAGCTGACGTATTACAATCAGACAAGCCTGTATTAGTTGATTTTTGGGCAGAATGGTGCGGACCTTGTAAAATGATCGCCCCTATTCTTAATGAAGTAGCAGATGAGTTTGATGGCCGCGTTGTTATCGGTAAACTAAACATCGATCAAAATGCCGGCACACCACCAAAGTTTGGTATTCGTGGTATTCCAACGTTACTTCTTTTTAAAGATGGCCAAGTTGCAGCAACTAAAGTTGGTGCGCTTTCTAAAACTCAATTAGTTGAATTTTTAGAAAACAATATCTAGTACATATTAAAAAAGGGGCATTTTGCCCTTTTTTTGCGTTTATTTTGTATAAAGACTGGACGCTGGGCCAGTGAACTGCTAGTTTATAAAGCCAACTAATCCTTAGTTTACCAACAAACCTCTCTCACTAATCAATGTCGATTATATGAGTATGATAACTGTAATAAAGAACCCACCAATATGCATTTACGCGAATTAAAAGACAAGTCGATCAAAGAACTTGTAGACTTAGCTGAGTCCATGGGGCTCGAAAACGTAGCCCGCTTAAGAAAGCAAGATATAATTTTTGCTATCCTTAAGGCCCACGCCAAAAGTGGAGAAAACATTTTTGGCGGCGGTGTATTAGAAATCTTACAGGATGGCTTTGGTTTCTTAAGATCATCAGAAGCGTCTTACTTAGCCGGCCCCGATGACATTTATGTATCACCTAGCCAAATTCGTCGTTTTAGCATGCGTACTGGTGACTCAATAATGGGTCTTATACGTCCGCCTAAAGACGGTGAACGTTACTTCGCTCTACTAAAAGTAAACGAAGTAAACTTTGATAGACCAGAAAACTCTCGTACTAAAATCCTTTTTGAAAACCTCACTCCACTGCATGCTAACGAACGTTTACGTATGGAACGTGGTAACGGTAGCACCGAAGATATTACTGCGCGAGTTCTTGATTTAGCATCTCCTATTGGCCGTGGCCAACGTGGTTTATTAGTAGCACCGCCAAAAGCGGGTAAAACAATGCTACTGCAAAACATTGCTCAATCAATTACCCATAACCACCCTGACGCTACATTGATGGTTTTACTTATCGATGAACGCCCGGAAGAAGTTACTGAGATGCAACGTCTTGTAAAAGGCGAAGTTATTGCATCAACATTTGATGAACCAGCGAGTCGTCACGTTCAGGTAGCTGAAATGGTCATCGAAAAAGCAAAACGTTTAGTTGAGCACAAGAAAGATGTCATTATCTTACTTGATTCAATCACTCGTTTAGCACGTGCTTATAACACTGTAATTCCTTCTTCTGGTAAAGTACTTACCGGTGGTGTTGATGCTAACGCATTACATAAACCAAAACGCTTCTTCGGTGCGGCACGGAATGTTGAAGAAGGTGGTAGTTTAACCATTATCGCAACGGCACTTATCGATACCGGCTCAAAGATGGATGAAGTTATCTACGAGGAGTTTAAAGGTACTGGTAATATGGAATTGCACTTGAATCGTAAAATTGCTGAAAAACGTGTATTCCCTGCAATCGACTTTAACCGCTCAGGTACTCGTCGTGAAGAGCTACTCACAAAACCAGTTGAGTTACAAAAAATGTGGATTCTGCGTAAGATAGTTCATGAGATGTCTGAAATTGATGCGATGGAATTCCTAATCGATAAGTTATCGATGAGTAAAACCAATGATGAATTTTTTGATTCAATGAAACGTCAGTAGATCTTTTGATGTTAAAAAAGCCCGTTTATGCGGGCTTTTTTGTTGCTGGTTTTTGTAACTCAATGATTAGTTGAGCTACCAACACTTCTATTTGCTCAAAAGCTAGCATATCACTTTTGTGTAACAGTGCTTTATCTAGTTTTAGCGCTTGTTCAGCGACATTATCCACTGCAAAGACTTTCGCAGCACCAAGAATTCGATGGCTATCTTGCTGTAATTCGTTAAAGTCTCGCAGCTGTAAATGTGTTGCAAGTAATTGCGACTCTTGTTCAAAACTGGCAATAAAACTGCTACGTAAATCTGCCATCCCGACATCTTTAACAGTAGAGCTAACGTCATGTATCTGTGGTAAGTGCTCAGCAATAGTCTGATAAAAAATTGTTTTATCTATTGGCTTACCTAGGTAGCCGGTAAAACCACGAGCAATATAATTCTCTATCTCATGACTCATTGCATTTGCGGTCAATGCATAAATAGGGTTATTAAAACCACATTCCTTTAGTAACCCTAAGGCGCTCAAACCATCCATAATAGGCATTTGTATATCAAGTAATACAATATCTGGAAACTCACTTAAACACTTCTCTACAGCTTCTTCACCATTACTAACCGCAATGACATCTAAGCCAAGAGATACTAAATAGCGAGTGATTAAACGACGGTTATCCGGATGGTCTTCTGCAAGGAGTACTTTCCCTTGCAAAGGCCTAAGCCTGTGAGCTTGCTCATTACTTTCATTAAAATCTTCAGCAGCATACTGCTTACAAGGTAAGTTAAATGTAAACTCACTGCCTTTATATTGTTCACTTAATACGCTTATATAGCCGCCCATCATCATTGCTAACTGCTGTGAAAGCGACAATCCAAGGCCAGACCCTCCAAAACGTCGACTAATCGTATTATCACCTTGCTGAAAACATTTAAAAACCATTTTTAACTGCTCTTCGCTCATGCCAATACCCGTATCTACAATGGTAAATTGCACGCCATTGTCCGTGTTAATCACCTTGAGTATAACTTTGCCTTGCTGAGTAAATTTAATTGCATTGGTGAGCAAGTTAATCAGTATTTGCTTCACACGCATTAAATCTAGCTTTACCCAATAGCTATCATCTAACTGATTATCAAACACTAAGAATAAACCTTTTTGCGATGCTTGCGCTTGGCTCATTGTGTAAACATCATTGAGCAATTGGATTAAATCAAATTTTGTTAGGTTCAATTCAAGACGATTTGCTTCAATTTTACTAAGGTCAAGCACATCATTAATGAGATCTTTTAAATGATCACTATGTTTTTTGATGACAAAGAGCTCATCTTGTAGCTGCTGAGGCTCGTACAAGCCGTTAATTAAATCGTCTGTTTGGCCTAAAATAGCTGTTAAAGGCGTTCGTATCTCATGGCTTATATTAGCAAGAAACTGACTTTTAATTTTGTTAGCAGCTCGTAATTCTTGGGCGGCAAACTGCAATTCTTGGGTGCGCTGCTCAACTTGCTCTGATAACTGTATTTTTGCCCTTTTTTCTACAGCTCGACGATAAATTGCAATACCACACATAAGCACTAAAAACACCACAATAGCTAATAAAATAGTAAATTGAGAGCGTTTTTCGATTTGTAACTCCTGCAAGTTACGTTCTTGCTTAAGCTGTTGAATTTCTTGATTTAACCGGGTTGCCTCAGACTGAGATTGAAATACATTTAGTGCTTTGAGAATTTCCTCGCTGGTTAAACTTCGTTGATAGTCAACAAACTTCTGATGTAAACGTATTGCTTCTTTAAAATCACCTAAGCCTGCACGTAATAACGCTTCAATCCCTAGCCCATCCTTAACTCGCATTTCACTTTTGTATTCTTTAGCTAAAGAAATAGACTTTTCAAGATTCGTTTTCGCACCTATTAAATCACCTTGTACTAACTGTATTTTGGCTAGTACATGTAAGGCAGCAAGCAGTAATGATTTATTGTCAGCTTCAATTGCAAAATTCTGAGCTGATCGAGCATGATACTGAGCTGTATCTAGCTCACCTATTTTAAGGTTTAAGTTTGCTAAATTATTATGGCGAGTAGATAACTGGTAAGCATCATTAACGCTTTGGTAATAACGTAATGCAAGCTGATGATAATGGAGGGCTAGCTGATCTTGTCCAGACTCATCATAAGCAACCCCCATGTTACCATAAGCTTGTGCAACACCGTCTTTATCATCCAGTTGTTGAAATACATCTAAAACTTGTCGGTAAATATCAAGTGCTGAATCGTAGCGTGAAAGCCGAGTATATACCCCTGCAATATTGTGCAATATGTCAGCTTTATCTTGCGCACTACCACTGATTTCATATATAGCTTTCGCTTGTTGATAATACTCTAGCGCTAGCTCCATATTGTACATATCAAAATAAGCAAGTCCTATATTACTCAGTAAGTTCGCTTGCTTGATACGGTTATTAAGTTGAGTGGCTATATTCAATGCTCGGTTATACTCAATAACAGCTTGCTGAACTAAGCCCTGATAATAATAAGTCACACCTTGCATTTTTATAGCTCTAAAGTGCAGCTCAGGCTGATTGCCTAGACTAGTGTTTTGCTCTAGTAGTTTATAAAAGGAAATAGCTGCAGGGTAATCATTTTCAGTAAAAGCACGCTCAGCCATCGCGGCATAAATTGAAACTATTTGCTGCTTGGTTAGATTTTTTGTATCAAGAAGCTGGGTAGCGAGCGTTTGTTTTTTCGACCAATTATCTGCTTGCTCAAATTGCTCTAACAAAGACGTTTGAGATTGCGCAACATTAACCTTAGGGAACATGCTAAGTACAACAATAAAAGCAATAAAAAAGAGACGCTTAAACTGACCCAACATATCTGTGTCCTTGGTATTTATTTAGCAGTTAAAACAATGAGAGCACCGCTAGAAAGCCGTAAAACATTCCATTGTGCATCTAAATATAATAATGTGTTCAAGATACACTATTAACTAGAGTGCAAACAATGCTAAACCCACTGATAGACGTGATTTTTGAGTTAATTTTAACAAAACGGGTTTGGAAAGTTCATACTTTAGCGCTGGAATTAACTAATAACGGCACAATGGCGACGCTAGATGAAGACCCTCATCGGGATTTATTTAAACGTAATTTTTTAATTATGAATGCCTTATTCCAATTGCAAAAACAATTAGCACCTACTCAATATTTACAAATCGCCAGCTTACATATAGAACTTTGTGAGGCATCACAGAGCAACCCATTAAGCCAAGTGGACCCCTTAAGAGACTACTACTTAAACTGGCAAAATTATGATACTTCAATCACAGAAATTGAAGCTTTATTAGATCGGTTTTGGCAAAAATTTGACACCAAAAAAGATAATAAACAGCAGCTTGAACCGCATACCCGCAGTGCTTTACTCAAACAATGGCAATTAGCAGAAAATGCGACATTAAAAATGATACAAAAGCGCTGGAGACAGTTGGCATTTTTATATCATCCCGATAAATCTGCAGAAGATGAAGAAATATTTAAACGTATTAGAGAGGAATACGAGCAGCTTAAAGCCAGCTGCTCAGTCGTTCAAAGTAATTAGCGAGTTAGGCGGCGAGCTCTTATTTTACGCCCTTTAATATTACCTTCAGTTAATTTGCGTAGTGCTGGTTTTGCACAATTGCGCTCAACTGCAACAAATGCAACGTTATCAAGTACATTGATTTTACCCACTTGACGTCCAGCAACACCTTCCTTGCCTGTTAGTGCGCCTAAAATATCTCCGGCACGCACCTTTTGCTTTTTACCTGCATCAATCATTAGTGTAGCCATTTGCGGTTTATATGGTGGCTTTTCTAACAAGCTAAACGGTGGTAACTGCTCAGGTAAAAAATCACACTCGTAATGATCGCCAATTTGCGCGACCTTAAACTGCTCAGCATCGCCGTAAATTGAACATGCAATACCTTTTTTACCCGCACGGCCAGTACGACCAATACGGTGAACGTGCGTTTGTGGGTCATGTGCTAAGTGATAGTTAATAACCATATCCATATCATCAATATCTAAACCACGGGCAGCCACATCGGTAGCGACCAAAATAGAGGCGCTTTTATTAGCAAAGTGGATAAGTGTTCGCTCGCGTTCTCGCTGCTCTAAATCACCATGTAATGCCACTGCACTAAAGCCTTCTGCAGCTAAATCATCACATACTTGTTGTGTTTCTACTTTGGTATTACAAAACACTACACAGCTGGTTGGCTGGAACTTCAACAGTAATAATTTTAACGTATTAAAACGTTGCTTGTTATTATCCATCTTATAAAAATACTGTTTAATAGTACTTTTTTCTTGTTCATCTTCCACTTTGACCATAACAGGATTAGTCAAAACACGTTTAGCAACCGCTTCTATCGCACGTGGAAAAGTTGCACTAAATAGTAATGTTTGGCGCTGTTGTGGAATGCAATCAATAATGGCATCTAGGGTATCTTGAAAGCCCATATCAAGCATTTGATCAGCCTCATCAAGAACTAGAGTTTCAACATCATCTAACCGTAAAGTCCCCTTACGAATATGATCATCAACACGCCCTGGTGTGCCAACGATAATGTGCGCACCATGTTCAAGCGATCCTATTTGGGGCCCGATTGAAACACCACCACACAAAGTCAATATTTTAATATTGTGTATGCCGCGAGCAAGTTTACGCATTTCCACGGCAACTTGTTCGGCCAACTCTCTCGTTGGACACAACACTAAAGACTGAATACGAAAACGCTTAACATTAAGTTTCGATAGTACACCTAAACTAAACGCAGCCGTTTTACCTGAGCCTGTTTTAGCTTGTGCAATGATATCTTTCCCTTCAAGCACAGGCGGAAGACTCTGCGCCTGCACAGCCGTCATTTGGCTATAGCCTAGAGTAGATAAATTATCGACCAAACCAGAAGGTAAAGCGAGAGAAGAAAATGCAGTTGCAGTCACGATTATTTCCAAACAAAAAAGTTAACTAACAAGGATAAAAATTTACCTTGTGATTATTGCGCTAATAATAGCAGAAATAGCTAATATCGACCATTAACAACGTTTGTTATAAATTATTCAATAAAGCTATTGTAAATAAAATTTGTTTTCATTAAGATCCGTATCGTTTTTACACAACTCAGCCGGAAGCATTGAATGAAATTAAGTCCACTTTACCTTGCTCTAATTACAAGTGTTGGCGCTGTACACGCCGCAGAAAATAACGAAAATATAGAAAAAATTGAAGTTAAAGGCACTTACTTTAATGATTACAAAGTAGATAATGCATCAGGCGCAATGCGCACCTCTGCTTCATTGCTCGAAACGGCACAATCTGTCACAGTTATTACAGATACCATCGTTAACGAACAACTTGCTACCACTTTGGGTGAAGTACTTACAAATGACGCCAGCTTAACTGCAGGCTCACAGCAACGTAACCGTGAAGTATTTAACCTTCGTGGCTTTGAGCTAAGTTCAGGCACTGGTTATTTACGAGATGGCCACCAGCATTGGTCACACTACCAACAGCCAATCGAAATACTACAACAAGTTGAAGTGATCAAAGGTCCATCAAGTATTCTATATGGTCAATCAGGTCCTGGTGGTTTGGTAAACATGGTTACCAAAAAACCAACTGCGCAAACATTATTTAATGCCAGCGCTGATGTTGACCAACATGGCTCAACACGCTTCATGGTTGATGCTGGCGGCGCTTTAACTGAAGCTGAAGATTTACGAGCTCGTGGTATATTAGTAAAACAAGATGTTGAATATTGGCGTGAATATCAAAACGATGAAAACCGTGAGCGTGACCGCTTTTTAGGTGCCTTAGTTGTAGATTACGATATTGGCGACAACGCACTTGTTCGTGTTCATTATGACCGTACCGATGACAAAGCAGGCTTAGATACTGGTGCATGGATTGATGATACCAATACTTTTTATTAAGTGATCAAATTTATCCATTTTCTCGAACAGATACGCTTAACGTTATCAATATCTGAGCGAAATGTATTCCACGCCCTACTTACTTGCTCCACAATATCGTCATAACT
>NZ_JASDCD010000042.1:0-11978 GCF_030408095.1 Pseudoalteromonas sp. APC 3893 | reverse complement strand
AGCTGCCAAGTACCTCAACATTCATATAAACGCGGTGGTAATGAACACCTTGAAATCCCAAATCTGCTTGATAGACAGTTTGATGTTGTTGAACCAGATACCGTGTGGTGCGGTGATGTGACGTATAGTGTGCCCGGAGTTCAGCACTAGCAAGGAATGCTTTAATGAACCACGAGTCTATCTGAAAATACATGAGAAATACGGCAGGAGCTAAATTGTTTATGGCACTATCTGGTTGTGCAGATAGTTGAGTCTGAGCGGCAGTGACTTATCGTATGCTGATAAGGTGATGGAACTCGCTGACAACGGGGAGTGAGGCGAATTCGTTACGCCAAGATGCTCTTCTAGACTAAGTATTGGACGGATGAAGTACATGAACCGATTAACCCGCATCTATGGGCTGAAACGTCGCCATTGCCTACACGAATTAACAGGCAATATGATGCTGTAATAATACTAAATGTATGGGTATTATTACCAACTTGATAAATCACAGGTAGGTATTTATCAATGGATAAACGTTAAATCACAATTCAGCGTTTAAGCATTATCACCTTACAGCACGATAAGGTTAAAGACTGCGATCGGCATCCACCCCAATATGTTCGAGTTCAGATAGGTAAACCGGGGAAGGTTTGTTTGAATGCTAAGGGAGCACGACCCCGATGACAAATAAGCTGGCGGAGCGTTCGTAGTAGTCTGAGATGGGGAAAGCCCATTACATGGCGAAGGGGCGCAGTTTAATTGATTTGCGCAAGCAAATTACCTGACCTTAATGAGGTGAAGACCTTTGATAATCAGCGAACTGCAACGTAAATTAGCAACATGGACAGCAACCGATAAAACGCATCGCGTTAATCGATTACTGCGCCTTATCAGTCACCCGCAATGGCTTTGCCAAGCGGCCGAGGTAACGCTTTCTTCAAAGGGTGCCAAAACACCTGGCATTGATGGGATAACGAAAATTCATTTACAGGCTAATCTGAATGACTACCTAGATGAAATCAGAGATGATTTACTCTCAGGTAATTATCAACCTATGCCTGCCAGAAGAATTTATATTCCTAAAGCCAATGGGAAACAACGCCCTTTAGGTATACCAACCTTAAGAGACAGAATAGTGCAACGTGCCATGCTCATGGCAATGGAACCAATATGGGAAAATGACTTTCATTCATTATCTTATGGTTTTAGACCTGAGCGAAGCGTTCATCATGCCATTCGTACAGTTAAGCTACAGCTAACTGATGCAAATGAGTCGAGGGGCCGTTGGGTAATTGAAGGAGATCTATCAAGTTACTTTGATACAGTTCACCATCAATTATTAATGAAATGTGTGCGAAAGCGTATTAGTTGCCAAAGATTCAATAAATTACTTTGGCGATTTATAAAGGCAGGTCACATTGAACGTAATTTATTCTGTGCTACAAGTGAAGGTGTACCACAAGGTGGTGTTATTTCTCCACTGCTATCAAATATCATGCTCAACGAGTTTGATCAGTATTTGGATAAATGTTACTTAGGCAAGAAAGCACGTAAAGATCGTTGGTACTGGAATCGTACTATTCAAGATAAGCGCAATATTGCACTAAAGGAAAATAGACAATGGAACCCTGCGGTTGCTTATTGTCGTTATGCCGATGATTTTCTCGTGATTGTCAAAGGTAATAAACAACAAGCAGAAGCCATTCGTGATCAGTGTCGAAACTTCCTTGAAGGTAAGCTAAAACTTACGCTTAATATGGAGAAAACCCATATTACCCATGTAAATGATGGGTTTATCTTCCTTGGACATAGGATCATAAGGAAACGTGGTCCTAAAGGAAATATGCGTGTGGTGTCTGGTATTCCACATGGTAAGGCTAAAGCATTTTCTCATTCTTTGAGCCAAGCTTTATCTAGTGATCACAGTTGTAGCAAGATAGACAAAGTAGAACAACTCAGCCGCAAGCTTAAAGGCTGGGCGCAGTTTTATCGTCATACTGATTATACAGCTAAAATTTACAGTAAAATTGATCGTATAGTTTTCTGGAAATTAGCAAAATGGCTAGCGCGGAAATATCGTTGCTCCGTTAAGTCATTAATGATGAAGTGGATCAAACGACCGACGCCAAATCAGGCCAAGACTTGGGTATTATTTGGTAAAAGCAATCGAGGTAATTTATGTAGTGCTTCACTATATCGACTGGTGAGCAGTCCTAAGTTGCCCTTTCGTTGGCGATTACCTGAATCAAACCCTTATCTTAGAGATGAAATGAGAAATACTGTCACATCTCGCTACAGCGATGTTGCAATGGCTGTTAGCCACAATTAAGCGGAGAGCCGTATGCGCTGAAAGGTGCACGTACGGTTCGGGGAGGAGAGGCAGAGAAATAGTTCGACTACGTTCTGCCTCTTACTCTACTTTGGACAGGCAATCGCTGGGCTTATTTAGCCGTGGTTATTGATTTATTTGCACGCAAAGTGGTTGGCTGGGCAATGTCGTTGTCGCCAGATACTAATTTAACGCTAAAAGCGCTTGAACTCGCGTATGAAAGCAGAGGTAAGCCAAGTGGATTGATGTTTCACTCAGACCAAGGAAGCCACTATACAAGCTTGAAGTACCGCCAACGTTTATGGCGCTATAAAATCACACAAAGTATGAGTAGACGTGGAAATTGTTGGGATAATGCGCCAATGGAGCGATTTTTTAGAAGTTTTAAGACAGAATGGATGCCAAAGGTTGGATATGGAAACTTTATAGACGCTAAATATAGCGTGAGCGATTACATAAATGGATATTACAACAATGTTAGGCCGCATCATTATAATGCCGGTTTAGCGCCAAATGAATCTGAGGTTAGATACAAAGATTCCAAAACTGTGGCCAAAATTAGTTGACCACTACACCAGTCGCTCTTCAGCTGATTGAGTGTTAGAAGATGGTTTAGACGGTTGAGCTTGAGACTTCTTGACCCATGCTCTAAGTGTTTCTGGTGTACATCCCAGTTTATCTGAAATCGATACTAGCGCAGCCCAAAGAGAGGGGTATTCATGCTGTTGTGTAGTAACAAGCCTAATTGCACGTTCACGAAATTCTGATATATAGCGATTTGATTTTTTCATTGTTCCAGTTTCTCAAGTTATTGAGTCTCTGGCAAACACGGGGCGATTCACCCATGTAAAGCACCATTTATGAGGGTAATGCTTTATGTTAAATAGGGCTTTAAATAAATTTATCAGCCTTTGTGTGTGTGGTGTTTTTGCCAATGCTCTATAATGCGTCATTATATATCAAAGAATAGAACAGCCCATGGATATGTTATTAAATCCAACTGAAAACAATCGGCAGTATGAAGAGCCAAAATTTTGGGTGACACTAATATTGAAACACTTGCAACAAATACGCCGTAAAAAGTTTGGTGGATTTGCGTGAGTTTATTGAATCGAGCCATTCGAAGGGGTGGTCGGTTTAGCATTGAAGGATCACCGGCACTGTACACCGCACTTGAACTTAATTAAGCTTCAAGGTGACCGCTACATGGCTAATAGAGGGCGGATCCCGATTACTTGGAAACTATTTATCAAAGCTAAACTGTTGGCCGTTGAAGCTTTGCTTGTACCTAGTAATGCCAATGATGGTGGTGTCAACTTGGTGTTTTTTGAATGGTCAAATGAGACCATACAAATCCATGATCCTGATTTCAGACTTAGAGCTGTATATGGAAATAAACTAGAAGTGATATAATTCACACTAAGTCCGATACTAATGTTAGACTCAATCAATAGATAGATAATTTTGAAGAATGATTACAAGTAACTTTTATAAATTATTATATAAGTCATACACTTGCTACTCATGAGCCATCCCTTCACTGTAAGCTTACCGTTATAATGCTTACGGCAAATAAAATCATCAGGACTAGCAAGAACGACAATGTCATTTTTATTCAGTTGGATCAGTGCTTTAATTCAATGCTCATAATATCTAGGGCCACACTGAGCCTGAAATCTATCTAAGAAAGTTAGCTCATACTGCATTCTTGGTAAAATTTATACAGGGCTGTAAATCTAGCACTGTGCAGTAATGCAGAGTATTTAACGGTTGGTAAAATCATGATCTGAAATCAATGGTTGACCATTATTGACTATAACGTTAGCGACATAATTACCACAGATGTAAGCACGTTAGAGTGAATTTTTTAAATCATCGTTACGCATCATTGAGTTGATAATATTCGGATCCAACAACATAGAGAGTTTTAGCCACACACGGTCACATTCTAAATATAGAAATATTGACATAATCATTGTCGCGCCCCACGTGGTTGGCTAGTATTAAACTGAATTTATATACCCTCCTAAAGTATGTACTACACCAAAGCCACCGGCTTTGCGTACAATCTTTATTGGGCCGATGTCTATTCACGCTGGAAAACAGTAATAAATATGACTACAATCCTATTACGCAAGATAACTATAATTATCATGCGCAATAGAAAGGAACATCAAAGTGTGCTACCGTCTTATAAGACATTTTATATTTTAACCTGTTGTAGGTAACTTTACCCTGTGAATGAAAGTCTAAGACAGAGGCAAAAACGCCTCTCGCGTGAGCGCAATAACAAAACAACGATCCAGTTAAACCGTGGTAATAAAATGCGCTTGGAGAAAATAAAACTCAGTGAGGGATTCGATACGGTAGATGAAGCGCTTGATGAGGTGTTGTCATTTTATGAAGATGAAAAGCGAAACGAATGCTTAAGCTAACCGCGATCGTAATGCGAACTAACAGAGGAACTGCCAATGACTAATAACAGCGTGATCTTGGGAGCAGGTAATGGCGCCTTAACAGAAAGTATACATCATGAACAGTATGATGAAGTGCAGCGCTATTTTGATGATATCTTTGCGCGCTTACCGCATAACACGCGCCGTGCTTATATTTCAACGATGAAAAGCTTTAATCAATTTTGCGATGTGAATGGTGATCCGAGGTTCAGCCATAGTTTTGATGGTAATCTCACGAGTATTAAGGCCTATGTTACCTCTATGTGTGAGTCTCAACTCGCATACAAAACGGTTAAAACCCGCATCGCACTTTTGTCAAAAATGATGGCCATTGGTTCGTTACCTAATCCAATAAAAGACTCGGAGTACCTTAGAGACTTTATAAAATTAGAGCTGAGGGAATTCGATATTTACAATAGGGCTAACCAGGCCCCTGCATTAAGAATATCGGACTTAGCGGCAATTAATAACGATGTGGTGCCAGATAACCTATTGGATGTACGAGATCTGGCTTTAATAAACTTAATGTTTGATGGCTTACTGCGCGCTGATGAAGTGGCCCGAGTTCAAATAAAGCACCTTAATTTTGAGCAAAATAAATTTTTAGTCGAAAAATCCAAAGCGGATCAATCCGGTAAGGGTTCATTTAGGTATGCATCAAGGACAAGCTTATCTTATATCTCAGATTACATAAATGAAGCTAATATTGGTAAAGAACCTGAAGATAAAACCTCGTTGACGACCGGCATCCTCTTTCGGCCGATTTCGCCAAAAGGCACCTCCCTACTCCCCTACGATGAAAGCGAGAAGCGCACCAGTAATATGAAAGTACTCAATTACACGACTATATTCAGGGCGCTCAAGCGCATTGCGAAAAAAGCGGGGTTAGAGCTCGAAATTAGTGGCCATAGTGCGCGCGTTGGTGGTGCAGTGAGTATGTATGAAGCGAATATGTCATTAGCGGCGATTAAAAAAGCAGGGGATTGGACTTCTGAAGCCATGCCAGCGCGTTACACTGAGCAGGCAAATTCTGACCTTGATATGTCTATCTTAGCCAAAAAGTATGTTAGATAATAAATCTACTAGTTAGAAAATACTGATTTGACCCAGCAAAACAGGACACTTTATTAAGCTACGTTTAATTGTTCAGGACTTAGATAGCCCAGGGCAACTAAGTTAATGTGTATGATTCATAGAGATCGTTTTAATATAATACGGCTTTATGGGTATCCAAGGTGCTCGTCGCGATAAATCATGTAAAACAACGATACCAGATGAGCAACAAGATAAGCCAAAGGATTTGGTTAATCGTCAATTTACGGCAGAGCAGCCTAATCAACTATGGGTAGCTGATATCACCTATGGTGTGCTCGGAGTTCAGCACTAGCAAGGATTGTTTTAATGAACTACAAGTCTATTTGAAATGCGTAAATTAAATAGCAGGAGCTAGCTAATTTGCGTCGCTACTTGGTTGTGCAAGTAGTTGAGTCTGGGCAGCGGTGACTCATTGTATGCTAATGAGGTGACGTAACCTGCTGACAACGGGAAGTGAGGCGAATTCGTTAAGCCAAGATGCTTCTCTAGACTGAGTATTGGACGGATGAAGAACATGAACCGATTAACCCGCATCTGTGGGCTGAAATGTCGCCACTGCCTACACGAATTAATAGGCAGTATGATACTAATAGAGTGTTATAGGTAGGTGCATTCTATTCGATTTAATAGATGACAAATATGCATCTATTAATGGACAAAAGTTTACGTCACAATTTAAGCGTTTGAGTATCATCACCTTACAGCACGATAAGGTTAAAGACTGCGATCGGCATCCCCCCCAATATGTTTGAGTTCAAATAGGTGAACCGAGGAAGGCTTGCAGTGAATGTTAAGGGAGCAAGACCCCGATGACACGCAAGTTGGCGGAGCGTTCGTAGTAGGCCGAGATGGGGAAAGCCCATTACATGGCGAAGGGGCGCAGTTTAATTGATTTGCGTGAGCAAATTATCTGGCCTTAATGGGGTGAAGACCTTTGATAATCAGTGAAATGCAACGTAAATTAGCAACATGGACAGCAACCGATAAAACGCATCGCGTTAATCGATTACTGCGCCTTATCAGTCACCCGCAATGGCTTTGCCAAGCGGCCGAGGTAACGCTTTCTTCAAAGGGTGCCAAAACACCTGGCATTGATGGGATAACGAAAATTCATTTACAGGCTAATCTGAATGACTACCTAGATGAAATCAGAGATGATTTACTCTCAGGTAATTATCAACCTATGCCTGCCAGAAGAATTTATATTCCTAAAGCCAATGGGAAGCAACGCCCTTTAGGTATACCAACCTTAAGAGACAGGATAGTGCAACGTGCCATGCTCATGGCGATGGAACCAATATGGGAAAATGACTTTCATTCATTATCTTATGGTTTTAGACCTGAGCGAAGCGTTCATCATGCCATTCGTACAGTTAAGTTACAGCTAACTGATGCAAATGAGTCGAGGGGACGTTGGGTAATTGAAGGAGATCTATCAAGTTACTTTGATACAGTTCACTATCAATTATTAATGAAATGTGTGCGAAAGCGTATTAGTTGCCAGAGGTTCAATAAATTACTTTGGCGATTTATAAAGGCAGGTCACATTGAACGTAATTTATTCTGTGCTACAAGCGAAGGTGTACCATAAGGTGGTGTTATTTCTCCACTGCTATCAAATATCATGCTCAACGAGTTTGATCACTATTTGGATAAATGTTACTTAGGCAAGAAAGCACGTAAAAATCGTTGGTACTGGAATCGTACTATTCAAGATAAGCGCAGTATTGCACTAAAGGAAAATAGACAATGGAACCCTGCGGTTGCTTATTGTCGTTATGCCGATGATTTTCTCGTGATTGTCAAAGGTAATAAACAACAAGCAGAAGCAATTCGTGATCAGTGTCGAAACTTCCTTGAAGGTAAGCTAAAACTTACGCTTAATATGGAGAAAACCCATATTACCCATGTAAATGATGGGTTTATCTTCCTTGGACATAGGATTATTCGAAAGCGTGGACCAAAAGGTAATATGCGTGTGGTGTCTGGTATTCCACATGGTAAAGCTAAAGCATTTTCTCATTCATTGAGCCAAGCTTTATCAGGAGATCATAGTTGTAGCAAGATAGACAAAGTTGAACAGCTCAATCGTAAACTTAAGGGCTGGTCACAATTTTATCGACACACTGATTATACCGCTAAAGTTTACAGTAAAATTGATCGTATTGTTTTCTGGAAACTTGCTAAGTGGTTGGCGAGGAAATATCGCTGCTCTATTAAGTCATTAATGATGAAATGGATCAAACGGCCAACGCCAAATCAGGCAACGACATGGGTGTTGTTTGGTGAAAGTAATCGCGGTAATTTATGTGGTGCATCACTATTTAGGTTAGTGAGTAGTCCTAAATTACAATTTCGATGGCGATTACCTGAATCAAACCCATATCTTAGAGATGAAATTAGAAACACCGTCACGTCTCGCTATAACGATGTTGCAATGGCTGTTAGCCACAATTAAGCGGAGAGCCGTATGCGCTGAAAGGTACACGTACGGTTCGGAGAGGAGAAGCAGAGAAATAGTTCGACTACGCTCTGCCTCTTACTCTACTCGCTACGTGGAGCGGATTTTTTTACGTGGCCTTTCGTGATAGACGTATTCTCAGGGTACATCGTAGGCTGGCGTGTATCAACGACGATGCATACAGACCTCATTCTTGATGCGTTAGAGCAAGCCATTTGGCATCGTGGCGATCCAAAAGGGTTGATCCACCACAGCGATAGAGGGAGTCAATATTTGTCAATAAGATATACGGAACGACTTGCTGAAACAAGTATTCAAGCATCTGTAGGCAGTGTCGGTGATTCTTACGATAACGCAATGGCTGAAACGATAAATGGTTTATTTAAAACAGAAATTATTCGCAGGAATGGGCCATGGAAAAATGTTGATGCTGTTGAATATGCAACTTTAGAATGGGTCAGTTGGTTTAACAATCAACGGTTATACTCTTCAATTGGGTATGTTTGACCAGCTCAATATGAAGTAAATTACTATGACAATTTAAACGAGTCAGGTAAAGTGGCCTGACTTAAACAAACTGGTCTCCGATGAACTCGGGGCGATTCATAACACTTAATTACTGTAATTAAAATTACAGTAATGTATAGTACAGTATATGAACCCTCAATTCTGTTGGATGAAATGCAAAAGTTTTATAATCGTGAGTTACATCTCAAAGAGCTACGAGACATCTCTGATAACACTGAAGAATCCAAAGGCCGATTAAGTGTTGTAGTTGGCCGTCGCCGTGTTGGAAAAACTCGTTTGCTCAATGAAGTTTTTAAAGAAGTAGCCCATAAACACATCTATTTATTTATAAGCCGCAAATCAGAAAGTGCATTAGTATCTGAGTTTTCAGCGATTATTGAAAGCGCATTGAATACGAAGTTTTTTCATCCTGAATCTTTAAAAGATATTTTTGAATACCTATTAGATTATTCAACAAAGACACCTATTACTGTGGTCATAGATGAGTTTCAGGATATTGAAAGAGTTAATAATAGCTTTTTTTCAGACTTACAAAATTTATGGGATAGCTATAAAAATAAATCGATGATGCATCTGGTTTGTTGTGGTTCTTTATATAACTTAATGACTAAGATTTTCAAAGACGAAAAACAGCCTCTGCTTAATCGAGATGATCATTTCTTTAAAATTAACCCTCTAGCACCTAGTTATATTAAAGCAATAATGCAAGATAATGATAAGTATAACACTAATGACTTACTTGTTTGGTGGTGTTTATCTGGAGGGATCCCTAAATATCTAGAATGGCTTAATAACTCTGGCACCGCCCCCTTAGAGAAATTGATCTCAAGTAGTTCTCCCTTAATTAAAGAAGGTATGCACCGACTCGTCGAAGACTTTGGTTCAGAGCACAGAGCATATTTTGATGTATTGGGTGCAATTGCAAATGGATACAATAGTCGGCCAAGAATAGAAAGCTACCTCAATACGAGTGTTGGTGTAAATCTAGAAAAGCTTGAAAAAGATTTTGATATTATTAATAAGCTAAGACCTATTACTGCAAAAGATAATTCTAGAGATATTCGTTATAAAATAGCAGATGAGTTTTTAAGTTTTTGGTTTAGATTTATCTATAGCAATAGAAGTGCTGTGGAGATAGAAAACTATGACTTTATAAAACGCATTATTGACAGAGACTTTGATACCTACTCAGGAATACAGCTGGAAGAACTATTTAAGTCAATCCTTGCCGAGTCTAAGCAGTTTAATAATATAGGTAGTTATTGGGATAGCAAAGGTGAAGATGAAATTGATATTGTTGCAATTGATGATTTTGATAAAAAAATATTAATTGCTGAAGTCAAGCGTAGGTACAAACGATACAGTGAAGCAAAGCTTATAATAAAATCCAAGAGTCTGCTACAGAACTTAAACAAGAAAGGCTATAAAGTCTACTACCGAGCCTTTACTTTGGATAATTTGGATGAGATATTACTTGAGTTTTCAAGCTCGAAAGAAAAACATTAATGTTTTTCTTTTACTTTAATCTATACCATCATACTAGATGTTAAACCAGCAAACTCCATACATTCAACTAGTAGCCGTTAATTTAATAAAAAATAGAATATATAAGTAGTTCAGGGTATGGCATAGTTGCTTATATAGTATGATGGTATAGATTTGTTACTTATGGCTTTGTATAATGAAATTGAATATGCTTATCGCTTACTTGTGGATGCAGTTAATTCACTTAATAACTACTTGTTAGAAGCGACTGTTATTCGTGCTGAATGTTATAAATTACCTCCTTCATCTGGCGATATATCAAATACAAGTGGTTGGGAGTTTATTACACCTGAAGCTCATACAGGGTTTACCGCGTTAAGCATGTCTGTAAGCGCATTCTCTAAATTTACGCCTGATTACAGCCACTCGGCAAAATACCCATTTCGGTTGCCTGGTTTTATTCAACTACACCCAATACATAAAGAGCATATTACTGAGTTAGTTGCTTATTGTAACCTACAAAAACAACGCATTAAAAACGTGCTTAACTCAGCTAAATTAAACCAAGGTCAAAAACGAGAGCTCATTCAAAATATTTGTCCGAACGCAATTACATTACAAATTTATCGCCTTATCAAAACATCCTCCGCACCTGTGAAACGCGTTGGTTTTACTTGGTGTAATAAAAATAGCATGCAAACTATTAAAAAAGATGAGTTTTTAGCGCACCTAAAAGGAAGTAAAGACAACCCTCCAACTGGGCAAACTAAAGCAGAGTGGGCCCCGTGGGTAGATAAAGAAGTTGATTTAATTAAAAATAAAACCAGCGACTTTGTTAAAGTTAAACGCCCACTACCCATTGTACCTAAGTTAAATGTTTCATTTACTGATAATACAAAAACAATTATGTTTTATGGACACCTGCCAGTTATTGTCTTTACTGAGGAGCCTATAAAAATAACCCCACTTAGTAGCTACATTAATAAGAAAAGTAAAAAACAGCTCAATGATTATCTAATTAAGCGTCTTGTAGTGGTCAACTAATTTTGGCCACAGTTTTGGAATCTTTGTATCTAACCTCAGATTCATTTGGCGCTAAACCGGCATTATAATGATGCGGCCTAACATTGTTGTAATATCCATTTATGTAATCGCTCACGCTATATTTAGCGTCTATAAAGTTTCCATATCCAACCTTTGGCATCCATTCTGTCTTAAAACTTCTAAAAAATCGCTCCATTGGCGCATTATCCCAACAATTTCCACGTCTACTCATACTTTGTGTGATTTTATAGCGCCATAAACGTTGGCGGTACTTCAAGCTTGTATAGTGGCTTCCTTGGTCTGAGTGAAACATCAATCCACTTGGCTTACCTCTGCTTTCATACGCGAGTTCAAGCGCTTTTAGCGTTAAATTAGTATCTGGCGACAACGACATTGCCCAGCCAACCACTTTGCGTGCAAATAAATCAATAACCACGGCTAAATAAGCCCAGCGATTGCCTGTCCAAATATACGTCACATCACCGCACCACACGGTATCTGGTTCAACAACATCAAACTGTCTATCAAGCAGATTTGGGATTTCAAGGTGTTCATTACCACCGCGTTTATATGAATGTTGAGGTACTTGGCAGCT
>NZ_JASDCD010000041.1:0-12372 GCF_030408095.1 Pseudoalteromonas sp. APC 3893 | reverse complement strand
AAATGAGTTGTAAGTGTTGCCTCATTATAGCCTTACTCAAATAAGGCGCTATAATTGCCTCCGTCTGGCCTGTTGCAGGGCAAACTGCACCAAAAATATGAGTTGATAGAAATTGTTGCTGCTTGACCACTCGAGGCCTTGAGCCTTTCTTTGCCCAAATTTTAGATGTAGTATTTTGTTGACCAAACCGCGCTTCATCTTGGAACCAGACATTGACTCTATCTAGTGATACGTGGCCTGGAATTGTGATGATCGTATTACGAAGGAATTTTTTTAAGCGCTCTTGAGCATCGATAGATTGCTTTGGGTGCTTTGAACAAAATGTCATCCATAATGTAAGAAGGTGGTCGGAGGATGCTTGTATGCCAAATATTTAGAACGCTTAGAGATAAAGTGGAGAAGTGAGGGGCCTCACTTCTCGTTATTCTAGTATAAGCAGGGGAGGAGCCCCCTACTTTAACTTTTACAGGCTTTCAATCTTTGCTTTTTGCTCAAGCAGTTTGGCTTTAGCATCTGAGTATTCCGCCAATTTTTCATGCTCTTTGGCAAGTACCGCTTCAGGTGCATTATTTACAAACTTTTCGTTAGCTAATTTATTTTGCACTTGGGCTAGGCCTTTTTCAGCTTTTTCAAGTTGTTTAGCTATACGCGCAAGCTCTGCATCTACATCAATTAGGCCTGCCATTGGGATCATTATCTCAAGGTTGCCAACGTACGATGTTGCACAAGCTGGTGCATCATCTTTATTATCAAGCAATGTGAATGCTTCAATTTTAGCAAGTGACGCTAAGAAGCTCTCGTTTTCAGTAATACGGCGCTTGTCTTCATCTGATGCATTAGCAAGCAACACCGACAGTGGCTTGCTTGGGCTGATGTCCATTTCGCCACGAATGTTACGAATAGCGACGATGAATTGCTTAACCCATTCTAAATCTTCCATCGCTTTGGCATCAACACTTGCAGCATTATAAACAGGGAAGGCTTGAACCATTATACTGGTGTTCTCTGTTTCAAGACCTGCAAGCGGTGCCACGCGCTGCCAAATAGTTTCCGTGATGTATGGCATCATTGGGTGCATTAAACGTAGTAGGCTTTCAAGCACTGTAATAAGTGTATGGCGTGTACCACGTTGTTGTGCTTCATTACCTTTGAATAATACCGGCTTAGTAAGCTCTAGGTACCAATCGCAGAACTGGTTCCATGTGAATTCATAAAGCGTATTAGCGGCAAGGTCAAAACGGTAGTTGTCTAAGTGCTCAGTATACGTTTTAACAGTCGCTTCATACTGGCCTAAAATCCAGCGATCAGCTAGCGAGTATTCTTTTTCAGCATCGTTTGCAAAACCACAGTCTTGCTCTTCGGTATTCATGAGTACGTAACGGCTTGCGTTCCATAGTTTGTTACAGAAGTTACGGTAACCCTCAAGACGATTCATATCCCAGTTGATATCACGACCGGTAGACGCCATAGCTGCTAATGTAAAGCGCAATGCATCGGTGCCGTGTGCTTCAATGCCGTTATCAAAGGTTTTACGAGTGTTCTTTTCAATTTTTTTAGCAAGCTGCGGCTGCATCATGTTGCCAGTACGCTTGGTCACTAAGCTCTCAAGGTCGATACCGTCAATCATGTCGATTGGGTCAAGTACGTTACCTTTTGACTTAGACATCTTATCGCCATTTTCATCGCGAATAAGACCGGTAACGTAAACTGTTTTAAATGGCACTTGTGGCTTGCCGTTTTCGTCTTTAATGAAGTGCATGGTCATCATGATCATACGCGCCACCCAGAAGAAAATAATATCAAAACCGGTTACCAACACGTCAGACGGGTGGAATGTTTTTAAATCATCAGTGTTCGCAGGCCAGCCTTGGGTTGAGAAGGTCCAAAGTGCAGATGAGAACCAAGTATCAAGTACGTCTTCGTCTTGGCTAAGCGCAACATCATCGGCGATGTTATTTTCACGGCGTACTTCTGCCTCATCACGACCAACAAAGACATTACCTTCGTTATCGTACCAAGCTGGAATACGGTGGCCCCACCAAAGCTGGCGAGAAATACACCAATCTTGTACGTCGTTCATCCACGAGAAGTACATGTTTTCATACTGCTGTGGCACAAATTGAATGTCGCCATTTTTAACCGCGTCTTTTGCAGGCTCTGCAAGGGGAGCAACACGTACATACCATTGATCAGTAAGTAGTGGCTCAATAACCACACCTGAGCGGTCGCCATAAGGTACGGTTAACGCATGGTCTTCAATTTTTTCAAGTAAACCAAGTTCTTCAAACTCAGCGATAATCGCTTTACGCGCATCAAAACGGTCAAGGCCATGTAAGCGCTCAGGAATGGGCGCATCAAACTCAAGCTCTTTGCCATCAAAGGTGTACGTTTCACCTTGGCTTAATACCGCTGCATCTTTATCGAAGATGTTGATCATTGGCATTTGATGACGTTTACCCACTTCGTTATCGTTAAAGTCATGGGCAGGAGTAATTTTTACGCAGCCCGTGCCTTTGTCTTTATCGGCATGTTCGTCGGCAACAATTTTGATACGGCGATTAACAATTGGCAGTAAAATATCTTTACCGATTAAATCTTGATAGCGTTCGTCATCTGGATTTACAGCAACACCTGAGTCACCCAGCATAGTTTCTGGGCGCGTGGTTGCAACGACAATGTAGTCTTTACCATCTTGAGTTTTAACACCATCAGCAAGTGGGTAGCGCAAATTCCACATGTGGCCTTGTTTGTCTTTGTTTTCAACTTCAAGGTCTGAGATAGCGGTGTGTAATTTAGGATCCCAGTTTACTAGGCGTTTACCACGGTAGATTAAGTCTTCTTTATGCAGGCGAACAAAGACTTCTTTAACGGCTTCAGATAAGCCGTCATCCATAGTAAAGCGTTCACGATCCCAATCAACAGATGCACCAAGACGACGAAGTTGCTTGGTGATTGTGCCACCAGATTGGTTTTTCCAATCCCAAATTTTTTTAATAAAAGCGTCACGGCCTAAATCGTGGCGTGTTTTACCTTCCTCGGCAGACAGCTTACGCTCAACCAGCATTTGAGTTGCAATGCCTGCGTGGTCAGTACCTACTTGCCATAGTGTATTATTGCCTTGCATACGCTTAAAACGGGTTAAGGTATCCATAATGGTGTCTTGGAAGGCGTGGCCCATGTGTAAGCTACCAGTGACATTTGGCGGCGGGATCATAATTGAATATGCGTCGCCTTTGCCAGATGGTTTAAAGTAGCCTTTCTCTTCCCAGTCTTGGTATAGCGACTGTTCAATATCTTGCGGATTGTAGGTTTTATCCATTACACAGAACCTTAAATAAGTACTTAAATGAGTTGGTTAGCCAGTTTGCCTAGGGCGGCTAGCTATAAATATCTTGTGTGGTGATGTTGGCACCGAGTTGACGGAGCTTCTTAAAGCGCTCACGGGCAGCTTGTTTGGCTGCGGCCTCGACTGGCACAAAATCAAAAACTTGGTTAAAGCGACGAATAAAATCCGGCAACTGTGCGGCCAAGTTTATTAAAACTTTACGATTGCTAACTGGGGGTGTCATGCCTATTTCAACAGGTGCACCGCCTTTTGGGCCTTCACCTTGGAGGTTATGGGGCACAAAGCTGTCTGGGTCAAATGACCAAATCGTTTCATCAATGGCATGGGCGGTGTCTGTGTTATCAACATAAACGAAAACGCGATGACCAAGACGATACTGTTTTGCAGCAATTTGTGCAGCTAAGGCAAAGTGATCATCTGCTTTCGCTAATGATTCATCTTGTTGCTTTAGAACAAAAAATTGGGCATTGATGCTCATTGTATCGGGGTTTCCCATTGCATTGCATATGTGACTTTTTAGCGCACATAAATTAGAGCAAGGATTTTGCCATAAAACAGGGTTTGCTTCAATGAATACGCTGCGTTACTCATTAATTAATAGGTAACAAAAAAGGCGCTAAAAAGCGCCTTTCAATAACGTTATGTATGAATACTTAGTCTTGTGCAGCGTCGCTTACACCTGCGCGATTGAGTAAGTACTGAGTTAACATAGGCACTGGGCGGCCCGTTGCACCTTTGTTTTTACCACTACGCCAAGCTGTACCGGCTACATCTAAATGCGCCCAGTTATACTTTTTAGTAAACTTAGATAAGAAACAAGCTGCTGTGATAGTACCTGCTGCACGACCACCTAAGTTAGTAAAATCAGCAAATGGGCTTTCTAGTTGATCTTGATAATCATCCCACAGTGGCAGTTGCCATGCGCGGTCGCCACTTTGCTCTGATGCTTTTAATAAGTCGTGGGCAAGTGGGTTGTGGTTTGATAGCAAACCAGTGGCATGAGCACCTAATGCGACGATACATGCACCAGTTAAAGTGGCAACATCAATCACGGTTTCTGGTTCAAAGCGTTCAACATACGTAAGCGCATCACATAATACTAGACGACCTTCTGCATCAGTATTGAGAACTTCAACAGTTTGCCCTGACATGGTAGTTAGAATATCGCCTGGGCGGTAGGCATTTGAGCTAGGCATGTTTTCACAGCCCGCTAATACGCCAATAACGTTTATTGGCAGCTGCATTTGCGCAAGTGCACGCATTGCACCAATAACACCAGCTGCACCGCCCATGTCGTATTTCATTTCATCCATGGCTTCGCCAGGCTTGATAGAAATACCACCAGAGTCAAAGGTTAGGCCTTTACCAACTAATACGATAGGGGCTTGATCTTTCGCGCCACCTTGGTAGTTAATAACTGACATAACCGATTCGTTGTCACTACCACGGCCAACAGCTAAGTATGAATTCATACCAAGTTCTGCCATTTTCTCTTCACCAATAATATCAACGCTCACGTTTTCAAAGTTGGTGGCGAGTTCTTGTGCTTGTTCACCTAAATATGCAGGGTTACAAATGTTTGGTGGCATATTGGCTACGTCTTTACATAGCTTGCTGCCCGCGGCTATAGCTAAGCCATGTTCAATGGCGCTTTCACCAATCGTTAATTCGCGACGCGTTGGCACGTTAAACACAATTTTGCGTAATGGGCGACGTGGGTCGCTCTTTTTACTTTTTAATTGGTTAAACGTGTATAAACAGTCTTGTGTTGTTTCAACTGCTTGGCGTACTTTCCAATAGGTATCACGGCTTTTAACGTGTTGCTCAGTTAAAAAGCAAACCGCTTCCATCGACCCTGTTTCGTTTAGGGTATTAATGGTTTTTGAAATAATTTGTTTATACTGCTTGTCGTCAAGCTCACGCTCTTTACCACAACCTACTAGTAAGATACGTTCACTGAGTACATTTGGTACATGATGTAATAACAGCACTTGACCTGGCTTACCTTCTAGATCGCCACGACGTAGTAAATTAGAGATATAACCATCACTGATTTTATCGAGTTGCTCACCAATGGGGGATAAACGACGTGGCTCATAAACGCCAACTACAATACATGCGCTACGTTGCTTTTCAGGACTACCACTTTTTACGCTAAATTCCATTGTCACTCCTAATTTTGAGTCATAGAACCCTTAATATGGGTAATTAAATATATTTCTAGTGCTAAGTTATCTAATACCTTTAATCTTAGTCTAAAAATGTTAACTCATTATGTGTTTTTGAACTTTATACCTTTGTATCGATTAATACCACTTATGCGACAATATATCGAGTTGTTAGGTAGGATATTTAATACTGATGGCATATAATAAACAGAGTAAAACGCTAAGTTTACTTTTATTTTCCCGCTATTGCAGTAAAACAAGATGTTTAACAGGGGCAAGCATTGCTAATTTTCCGTTATTTGACCACTGAAGTTTTAAAATCTCAGGTCGCCGTATTTCTAACCTTGATGACCATATTTTTGTCGCAAAAATTTGTGGTTATTTTAGGTGATGCGTCCGAAGGTGGTATTCCCGCTAAGCTAGTGCTATCGATGATCGCGCTTAAACTTCCACAATTGGCCTCCTTAATTTTACCGCTAAGTATTTTCTTGGGGATTATTCTTGCCTATAGCAGAATATACGCTGATAGTGAAATGACCGTACTTAAAGCCTGCGGTGTCAGTGAATGGTATGTGGTTAGAGTGACCTTAATATCTAGTATTGGTCTTGCGATATTAGCTGGATTTTTAACATTGTACGTTGCCCCTTGGGCTAGTGAACTTGAATATCAACTCAAAGAGCAAGCTAAAGCCGATGCAGGTTTATCTGCACTAAGGGCCGGAAGGTTCCAACAAACTGGTAACGAAAAAGCAGTAGTGTTTATTCATAATATAGAAAATGGTGGTAAAAAGTTAAATAAAGTGTTTGTTGCACAACTGCCTGATACTGAAAAAGATAATTTAGCTCGTTTGGTTTATGCCGAGCGTGGTGTTGTTGTTGAGCAAGATAATGGCGAACAGCAATTGGTACTTAGTGATGGTAAACGTTATGAGACTGATGGCACAACACCTGCACTTAATTTAACAGAATTTGATGGCTACAGCGTACAAATTCGTGAGCAAGAAATTGAACATCAACGCCGTAAGCTCGAAGCAGTACCAACTATTGATTTAATGGCGATGAATTCCTCTGAAGCGATAGCTCAGTGGCAGTGGCGCTTAGCCATACCCTTATCCATTCCGTTGCTTACATTACTTGCAGTGCCTTTGAGTGTAGTTAACCCACGACAAGGGAAATTTGCGAAATTAGTGCCCGCTATCAGTTTATATTTAGGCTATTTCATTTTACTGAACGCGGCTAAGTTTGCCGTCGAAGATGGCAAAATCCCACCGTCAATTGGTTTGTGGTGGATTCACGTTACTGCTCTATTTATAGGTGGGTTTTTGATTATCAAAGGGCGTCCTGTTGGTGCATGGCTTAAAGCGGTTGTAACGAAACGGGAGGTAAGCGCATGATGAAAACTCTCGATTGGTACTTAGGCCGCAGTATTTTACAAACGACTGGTTTTGCCTTAATGGTTTTAGTGGGTATTAGTACTCTTATAAAATTTATCGAGCAGCTTAAGTCGGTTGGTCGTGGTAGTTATGATATTACAACAGCGTTACTTTACACCTTGTATAGCATGCCTGGCGACTTAGTTATTTTCTTCCCGATGGCTGCATTAATTGGTGGCTTAACTGGTCTCGGGGCGCTTGCTTCAAACAGTGAGCTAGTAGTAATGCAGGCGGCAGGTATGTCGCGTTTACAAATTATTATATCGGTAATGAAAACCGCAATATTCATGGCTGTTTGTATGATGGCACTTGGCGAGTGGGGCGCACCTGAAGCGCAACAAAAAGCCAAAGAAATGCGTAACCAAGCAATTTATGGTGGAGATGTTTTTAACGCCCAACAAGGTGTGTGGGCAAAAGATGGCAGTAACTTTATAAACATTCAGGACGTTGATCAAAATGGTGTTTTGCATGGCTTTAATATGTATCATTTTGATAAGTCATTACAATTAACACAAATTACAAAAGCGCGTGAAGCGGTGAGTCGAAACGAAGGCTGGTTACTTCGCGATGTTAGTAAGGTGCAATTAAGCGAAGAGCAAATTACTACACAAACGCAAGACGAAGAGCTTTATGAATCACAACTTACTGCTGAAAAGCTTGGCGTGGTTTCAGTTAAGCCCGAAGCATTGTCATTCACAGGGCTGTGGTCATATTTAGGTTACCTCAAGCAAAATGAGCAAGACACCAGCACTTATGAGCTGGCGTTATGGCGTAAAATTATGCAGCCTATATCTATAGCCGTGATGTTGCTGGTGGCATTGTCGTTTATATTTGGCCCATTACGTACGGTGACTATGGGAGCTCGTATTGTAATGGGAGTGGTAACTGGAATTGTGTTTCACTTAACCAACGAAATATTTGGTCCTGTGGTGATGGTGTACCAAATTCCAGCTATTATAGGGGCTACTGTACCAAGTATTTTATTTATCGGTTTTGCTACTTACTTACTGAACAAACGGATATAGTTATTTTAAACTTGCTAGGAATTAAGTTGCTCCTAGCAAGTTAATCTAAAGAGCGATAGATACGCTTATTTTCTTCTTTAGTTAGTGCAACAACATCCGTTTTCGAAATATAATCTTGTAAAGCGCGCTTATTTTTAAAATCAACTAATACCACTAAATTACCAAGGCCAAGCAACGCAGCTACACTGCGAATAATTGCTTGCGGCCAAGTTATCAAATTTCCATCCCGTGTTTGTACTTTCAAACGCCAAGCGCGCATACCAATTGTTTGCCCGCTTTTAGTCCAAAAGTAAGCAAAAAACACAATGTTTACGCCAATAAATAGTGTACTACGCATACCATAAAGTAGTGGAGAGTCTTGTATTAGCGCGGCAGGGTCTTCTGTTTGTGGAATAAAGCCGAGTGCAATTAAGCTCTGAATCGCAGCAAAATACAAAATAGCAGTCAGCATAGATAGCGATATAACGACTAAAGAGTCATAAATCAATGAAGCAAAGCGACGCCAAAAGCCCGCCCGTGGAAACTCAACAGACATAAACACACTCATAAAGTTAATATGCGCGCTAGTTTAGCAAATAGAGTGACAAATACTAGGATCGAAAAACGACACAATGTTAATGGTTGCTCAATTGTTAAGCTGTTGATCATCGAATTGTAAAAAACAGCTTGCTGCTAACCTTATTGTTTGTATAATGCTTGGCATAGAGACGAAGACAGCTTTATAAGTCTTAGCTCTAAAGTGGTTTTTCTTTATCTTCTCTTGTTTAGAAGGTTAAAGAAAAATGATGCCAGCGTGATGAAATTGGTAGACATGGGGGATTCAAAATCCCCTTCCGAAAGGAGTGGCGGTTCGAGTCCGCCCGCTGGTACCACTTTTGATAGCCCTGACCAAATTGGTCGGGGCTTTTTTATGCTTGTAGAAAAGTGAAATGCGGACTCGAGCGCCACTTGGAGTGGCACAGCTACGAATTAAAGTCCGCCCGCTGGTACCACTTTTGATAGCCCTGACCAAATTGGTCGGGGCTTTTTTATGCTTGTAGAAAAGTGAAATGCGGACTCGATCGCCACTTGGAGTGGCACAGCTACGAGTTAAAGTCCGCTCGCTGGTACCACTTTTGATAGCCCTTGCTTTTTAGCAAGGGTTTTTTATGCCTGTAGATAAGTGCAGCCACTCTAATTTCGTATGGAGTGAGTTTGGTTACGCGCGAGAATAAAAAGCATCGTTTTGGCTGTGTAGTAAAATGTATAGTTTATTTCTTTGGTGTGTTATGTGGGCGTTACATACTCTCTCATCAATTTATTCATAAACAAAAAGTTAACAGATTCGACCTCTATTATTATTTAATCTGGTAGAATAGTCAGGTTATAAGCAGTTAAAGCAGTGAACAAACTATGTTAAGTCCTTTTTATCAGCAGCATGCTGATCATATTTCTATTTCCCGTGAACAAGGTTGTCGCTTTGCAAAGTGCGTAGCCGATGATTACAACCCTCTTCATGATAAAGATGCAAAGAAGTTTTGCGTACCAGGGGATTTGCTGTTTGCATTAGTCCTAAGCCGATATGGCATCAGTAAAAAAATGGAATTTACCTTTGCTGGCATGGTCGATGAAAATACCAAGCTAAATTTTCCAGAAGGCGGAGAAGAATTTGCTATAACCAGTGGTGAGAAAGTGATGCTTCGCGTTAAGCGCGAAGGTGAAAACAGTACTTGCCAAACATTGACTGACAGCCTAATTCAAAATTACGTTGAGTTCTCAGGCACTACATTCCCACATGTAATTATTCCTTTAATGGGCAAACAAGAGGTAATGATAAATCCTGCTCGGCCTATGGTTATTTATGAGTCTATGCTTATTAATTTAGACAACCTTGATATTATTGCGCCAACACTTGAATTTGCTGAACCTGATTTTGAGTATACGGGTAAGCGAGGAAAAATAACTCTGCGTTTTAATTTACTTGAAAATGGTAAAAAAGTCGGTTCGGGTGAAAAGCACATGCTAGTGTCAGGCATTCGTGAGTATTGCCAAGACACGGTCGATGATTTAATAGCGTTTTATAATCAACGCAAAGAGACGCTTAAGCCTGTAGCCTAATAAATAAAGGGTTTAGGTTTTGAATGAAGGCGCGAAAGCGCCTTTTTTGTTGCATGTTTTATGCGTACAATAGCGCCACTATTAGTTATTTCAAGTCTATGCTATGTCTGCTGCAACCTTTAATGATCTCCACCTCGACCCGTTACTACTTAAAGCGCTTGAGCTAAATGAATATCAAACGCCAACGGCTATTCAGCTTCAAACTATTCCATTAATTTTAGCTAATCACGATGTAATGGGCAGTGCACAAACGGGCACAGGTAAAACTGCGGCATTTGTGCTTCCATTACTGCATAAACTGTTAACCACTAACAAAAAAGATGAGCAAGGCACGGCCCGCGTATTAATTTTAACGCCGACCAGAGAACTTGCTCAGCAAGTATTTGCTAGTTTTGAAAAATACGCTCAAGGGTCTGATATTAAAGGTGCATTAGCTTATGGTGGTGCCAGTATTGGTCCGCAAGTCAAAGCCATGAAAGACGCACAAGTTGTCGTAGCAACGCCAGGGCGTTTACTTGATCACATCATCAAAGGCAGT
Organism: Pseudoalteromonas sp. APC 3893; assembly: GCF_030408095.1. Taxonomy (NCBI): domain Bacteria; kingdom Pseudomonadati; phylum Pseudomonadota; class Gammaproteobacteria; order Alteromonadales; family Pseudoalteromonadaceae; genus Pseudoalteromonas; species Pseudoalteromonas sp. APC 3893. The sequence continues at coordinate 1,765 of NZ_JASDCD010000041.1, read as the reverse complement.
ATTAAACTTTCAAGTGTTGATTCACTGGTATTTGATGAAGCAGACCGCATGCTAGATATGGGCTTTATTGACGAAATAAAACGTATTTTGCGCCACATTCCAAGTGAACGCCAAACCTTACTATTTTCAGCCACCTTTGATGACAGCGTATTTGAGCTTAGCAAAAAACTGCTTAAAGACCCTAAATTGGTCGAAGTTGATAAACGTAACTCTGCTGCAGTTGAAGTGGAACAAGTGATTTATGCGGTTGATGAAGACCGTAAACGTGAACTCGTCTCTCATATGATTGGCATGAAAAATTGGCGCCAAGTACTGATTTTTACCCGTACTAAGCAAATGGCCGACAAACTTGCTAAAGAAATGTGCAAAGACGGCCTGAAAACAGAATCTATCCATGGCGATAAATCACAAGGGGCACGTGATAGGGCGTTGCAAAACTTTAAAGAGGGAACGACCCGCGTACTGGTAGCCACAGATGTTGCAGCCCGTGGTTTAGATATTGTATCGCTTAAATATGTTATTAACTTTGAGTTGCCGTACATAGCAGAAGATTATGTACACCGAATAGGTCGTACAGGTCGAGCCGGCGAACAAGGTCTTGCTATGTCGCTCGTGAGCTTGGATGAGCAATGGTTACTGGAAGAAATTGAAGTCTTACTTGATACTCGGTTAACCCCACAATGGCTGGCAGGATACGAGCCCGATCCAAATAAAAAGCCCAAAGATAATCGCAAAAACTCTAATAAGTCGCGAAAAGATCGAGATAAAAAACGTATTACAGGGCAAAGAGCACCCAATAGACGACGTAAATAAAAGCTTTTAGTTTTAGCTATCAGCTGACAGGTAGATAAGAGCGAAACCAGTCATTGAAAAAGTTAAATTTATTCCTGCTTTTTTTTGAGTAGGACCTAATTTTGCCCGATAACATTATTAAACGCCGTTTTGGGGCAAAATAACTTGCTTAATTTCTAGCTGTTTTAATTACTTGTTTACAAAGGTAATTATTGGTGAAATTATCAGGGTATGTAATATACGCCGTTTTGGTGTGTTATAAACCACCAGAATGGTGTTCAATAAGCTGTTACATGTCAAAAAGGAATATCGCGTGAAGTTTGAGTTAAGTGAAAAAACACAAGAAGATCTCGCCTTCCTAGATAAAATGTCGCTCGAAGAAGTCATAAGCTGGCCAATCGATTACGAAACTAATAGGCTGACATTTTCCGAAACATCAGACGTTTTAGATATGTGGCTTGGTGGTAAGAAATGGAGAGGAACAGAACATCACTTTATCCAATTTGGTCAAGACGGCTGCGGCTCCCTATTTTGCCTCTGGCTTTACCCTGAATTAAAAGGTGAGCCACCAGTGGTTTTCCTAGGTTCCGAGGGGGAAAGAGCTCTTGTATCAAATAATGCCCATGACTTTGTAAGGCAAATCACTTCCGGAAAAGTATTCTACGATGGCAACTGGATCGATCCAGATGATGAGGATAAAGATGATCTCGATTGGGAGTTACTGTTTCAGAAAGCAAAAGCTTATACAGGCTCACTTTGCGAAAATCCGTCAAAATTAACAAGTTCGGCACAAGCTAGTCATCCTGACCTTTCCTCATGGATTGAAGATAATGTCGAGTAAACATGTAATCGGGTAGCCGGAGGTCTCTAACCTCCAGCCCCCACACCACCCATCATGCGGGTCCGCAATGGGCGGTTCATCTCCCGTAATGAATATTGCTCCAAATATCTCTCAATGACACTAAACCTTGTG
>NZ_JASDCD010000040.1:0-12378 GCF_030408095.1 Pseudoalteromonas sp. APC 3893 | reverse complement strand
GGTATAGTGAAAATCTGGAATGTTGGACAATTCAAGCTCAGTAAGAATGACTGTATTTAGCTCTATTAGATCACAAAAATCATAAGATTAAAATAGATCATCAATTAAATGTGTTTGGTATAAATAATCTGAACGCAGATAATAAACCTGTCCTCAGCATCTATTTTTAATGCTAACTTCGATGAATTCACTTGCAATAAACCCGCTAATGGCGCGTAAATAAGCTTTGTTATCTCTCAACCTCCGGCTGGAAATTTATAAAGTGCATACCTTAATAGGATGCAATTTAAAAAAGAAGCCGTGTGTCAATGGATATCAATTTTTTTTTGCTAAGATTATTTATTCCTAGTACCACTAACTCTTTTATCCATCCTTTTATCCATGCTTTACATATGGTTACATTCAATGTTGGCTTTGAAATCAATCTTTTTTGTAAACAAAAAACCAAGTAGGTTAAAAAACTGTTGACCAAATGATGTCCCTGATATTAGTATCTATTTGCTTAATCGGGTACTTAGTATGTATTTTGGTTACTAAGTCCCAGTTTTATGGCAATTAAAACTAATAAAATCATATAAAAATATGACCAGGGAGAATCAAATGTTAAATAATAAAGTTTCAAAAGCTGTTCGCTTAGCAATTGCTTTTGGTGCAGCTTCAACAGCTGCATTTTCAGCAAGTTCAAATGCTGCAGAAGAGGGTGTTGAAAAAGTAGAACGTATTCAGGTGACGGGCTCACGTATTCGTTCTACAGATCTTGAAACAGCGCAGCCAATTCAAACGATTAGTCGTGAGGATATAGCAAATCAAGGTTTTACTTCAGTTATTGACCTTCTTGAAAATATGTCAGCGGCAGGTTCGCCGCCTATCAGCCGTTCTGAGCCTTTAGTTTCTGGTGAGAATGTTGGAGGTAATTATGTTAACCTTCGTAATTTAGGTACAGGTAGAACTTTAGTACTTATCAATGGTAAGCGATTAGGTATTACTACCTCTGGATACCAAGACTTATCGGCTATTCCTATGGGAATGGTTGAACGTATTGATGTATTAAAAGATGGTGCATCAGCTATGTATGGCTCAGATGCTATGGCTGGTGTGGTAAATATTATAACTCGCAAGAACTTTGAAGGCCTTGAATTCACTGTTTATGGTGCTGAATACGATGAAGGTGATGGAGAGAAAAAAAATGTTAGTATGGTTACAGGTATTTCAGGTGACCGTGGCTCTATAACTTTAGGTGCTGAATGGCGTGATGAAGGTGATGTTTGGGCTAAAGACCGTTCATTCTCGGAAGTCTCATACCCTGGATACGATATTCCAAATAACCGCACTTTGGTTGGGCAATATGGCCGCTTTAACTATAATGACCAATGGTATGTAGCAAAGCGTCCTGGCAATGCAAGTTCATTTGATGATTTTGAGCCACAAACTTATGAAAATGGTTCAAGTAATGCTAGTGAACAAATGCACTTAGAAACACCCCTTAGTGCGCGTTCAATCTATATTAGTTCAAATTATGCATTAACTGACGACATTAACTTTACCAGTGATATTGGTTACAGTGAGCGTCAGGCAAAACGCCAAGTTGCTGGTTACCCGTACCAATCAGCTTCAGATGGGATTGTGTTAAGTGCAGATAGCCACTTTAACCCTGTTGGCGAAGATGTTTCATTTACTCGTCGTGGTTGGGAGGTTCCTCGTACAACTGAGAGTAATCAAGATACATTACGTTTTACAGCAGCTCTTGAAGGTTCCTTTGAAGTTGCCGATCGTTATTTCGATTGGGATGTAGGTGGTGTTTATAGTAAAAGCTCTTCGATTCAAGTTGATAATGGTAATTTTTATAAGCCAGCAATTGCAGCTGCAACAGGACCTTCATTTTTAAATGCTTCAGGTCAAGTACAATGCGGTACGGAAGCTGACCCTATTTCTTCAGCAGAGTGTATTGCTTGGAATCCTTTGGCTGGCTTTGGTGCAGGCCCAGTGGAAAATTCTCTAGCTGATCCAAATGTACAAGATTTTCTATACCCGACTCTTCATTATCGTGGTGAAACACAAACAACCATGTATTTTGCAAATATCAGTGGTTTAATTGCTGAGTTACCTGCAGGTGGTTTAACTTTCGCTCTTGGTGGTGAATACCGTAAAGAAACAGGGCAATACAACCCTGATGCGCTTGCTCAGTTAGGTGAAAGTACGACGCTCGCCTCTGGTGCAACAGGTGGTAAATACGATGTTACAGAAGCGTATGGTGAATTAAATATTCCTATTTTATCTGATGTAGCTGGTGCAAAGTCGTTAAGTGTTAACTTAGCAACACGTTACTCTGATTACAGTACTTTTGGTGATACAACTAACAGTAAAGTGGGTATTGAGTGGCGACCCATTGATGATTTATTGGTTCGTGGTACTTGGTCTGAAGGCTTCCGTGCTCCTACAATAAGTGATTTGTATGGCGGTAGTTCTCAAACCTTTACTACAGGATTTATAGATCCATGTGATTCTGTATATGGTTCTGCAGCTGGTTCCGCGCGCTGTTTACAAGATGTTCCAGCCGATTATCGTCAGCTACAGCAAGGTTTTGTTCCAACAACCGGACCTGCTGCGCAAACACCTGTGCCATTTAACAGTGGTTCAAATGAGTTTTTACAGCCAGAAGAATCAACGAGTAAAACAGTTGGGTTTGTATACAATCCAAGCTATGTTGAAAATTTAGATATTATTGTTGACTGGTGGAGTATTAAGATCACTGATACGGTTGTATCTGATTCACCAAATGATATCTTGAAAGATTGTTATATTGGTGGTGATGAATCACGTTGTGCTATGTTCTCGCGTGATCCAAGTAACTCTATCGTTAATGATCTAACTTACGGTACTCGTAATGCAGGCTTTACTGAAACATCAGGTATTGATCTTGCGTTAGCTTATGCATTCGAAACTGAGTTTGGTGATTTCCGAGCTACTATGGATAGCACTTACCTACTTAAATATGATTCAAAATCGACAAATGAACCAGAAACTAAAGTAGAATCTGATGTTGGTCATGCAGATGTCTTCAGAACTAGATCTAGCTTAGGACTGAATTGGTCATATGGTGACTTTAGCGCTAACTGGGGTATTCGTTACTTCTCATCAATGCGTGAAGATTGTTACTTTGACGATAGATGTAGTGACCCAGAGTTCCAACGTGATTGGACTAATGGTGCAGTAACTCCGAAAAATAAGGTTGGCTCAACAACATTTAACGATTTGCAGTTAACTTACAATACTCCTTGGGAATCAAAATTATCAATAGGTGCTAATAACGTCTTTGATAAGCAAGGCCCGATTATGTATTCTGGCCCTAGCTCAACCTACTCTTACTACGGTGGTTTTGATATTGGTCGTCAATGGTACTTCCGCTATTCACAAAGCTTTTAATTTAAATTAGTAAAACAATAACTAAGAAACCCACTTATTTTTCGGTGGGTTTTTTTATTTTTAACAAAAATTGCAGACAACAATATAAGCGTCTAGCAAAGTGCACCTGCAAGTAACTCGTCAAAACGATTAAGCCATTTCCGAATTTCAATTAGGAGATAGCTATGGGAAAACACGTAGCCTTGAGCAGTGGCGCAGTATTATCGAAGAACAACAAGCCAGTGATTTAATACTAATCCTATTTATTAAGTGATTAAGTTTATCCATGTCCTCGAGCAGATGCTCTTAACGTTATCAATGTCTGAGCGAAATACATTCCACGCCCTACTTACTTGTTCAACAATATCGTCATAACTTACAAACGTACGATTTGATAGCTCTCTGTTTCTCATCCATGCCCATACTATCAGACGTCAATTAACTTGGCCGGTATTTGAATTAAGTTTCATTGCTTGTTTTTTACGGTAGCTTTCACCTTCGATTTTATAGATGTCACTGTGGTGAACAAGTCTATCGATAGCGGCAACTGTCATCATGTTATCGCCGAATATACTATCCCATTCACTGAATGCTTGATTTGATGTGATCAACAAACTACCTCGTTCATATCGATGGGCAATCAATTCAAACAATACCTGACTTTCACTGTCATTCTTTTTTACGTAGCCGATATCATCCAAGATCAGCAATTCATACTTATCAAGTTTTTTAAGCGCGTCATTTAAGCCTAACGTTTCTTTTGCGCGCTGTAGCTCTTGAACAATAGCAGTGCTAGTGCTGAATTTAACACGCACTGATTTTTCAAGTTATGAGTAACCAATGGCACAAGCTAAATGAGTTTTACCTAAGCCGCTAGCGCCGAACAGCAAGATATTATGACCTTGTCTAAGCCAATCAATCTGACTCACTTTTTGTTTTATTTGCAGTGATGTAACACCTTCAATTTCATCGAACTTATATTGATGGAGCTGTTTTCCAACAGGTAACTTACTTTCTTTAAGCAATCGTTTTAATCGGCTTTCATGGCGATGGGTCGCTTCCAACTCGCAAAGCTCAGCAAGAAATAACTCAGGCTCCCATTGCTCTGTAACAGCCTTTTGAGCAATCACTTCCCAGTCTTTAGCCATTGCACTTAAGCGCAGCTCTTTTAATAATATCGGTAAGCTTTGAATATTAGCCATACAAGCCTCCAAGTAACGCATCGTAATCACTTATTTGATGTTGTTGGCTTACAATGTCGGGGATAACAATTGTGCTAGGTCCAAACATTTTGCGGCACAGTTCAATCGATATCCGTTTACCCTGTTCATGGTTTTTAAATACATAACGGCCAAGCGCCTGTTCGCAATCATAGTTATGAGCGAGCAACAATAACTCAACCATATAACGACAATCCTTATCACTGACGTGCTCTTGGGTTAGTTGCTGCCACAGTAAACTGAAATCACCTTCAGGAATTAAGTCTTCGCGTAATTGTGAGTATTTAAACGCATTAGGCTTTTTCGCAAGTGAATGGATCACATGCTTATAGTCGACTGCGCGTGAGCGTAGGTGGCCTTGTGCATAAACTCTTGGTAATGATAATGTTTTTTCGTGACCAAGAAATAACTCAAGCCGGGTATCATAAATATGAACAAGCAATCGATGTCCAATAAGTCTGGAAGGCACGGTATATGTCACTCGCTTTACGCTAATGGTACTGCTTGATGTGACTTTGACGTATTGTTCGCTGAAATCATTCGTCCGACGCTTAGGCAGTTCACCGAGGTGTTTACGCTCTTCCTCAAACCGCGTTTTGCATTGACGATTAATTTTGGCGACAATTACATCTAAAAACGATTGATACTCGTTAATTGTCGTGAAGTTACGACTACCACGCAGTCGTAATTGCTGGTCGACTTTCTGCTTAAAATGGCTATGTGCTACCTCAATAGCCCCATTTTCGTGAGCAACGCCTTTATTGTTTCGAGTCGCAACAACGCCATAGTGTTTGCATAGCTTTTGATAACGCTCAGTTAAGGTTTCTTGTTCATAATGGTTATTGAATGCAGCGCTTAAGCTATCTGTACGGTGAGTTTGTGGAACACCACCACTGCGCCAAAAGGCATTTTGTAAACCGGTAGATAGTGATTCAAAACTTTCCCCTCCAAAGACGACCTGCGCATACGTCCAACCGCTAAACACCAGTTTGTAATGGAAAATCTTATGCTCGAATATTTCAGCATTAATAGTGATTTCAAGCTTATTCATCCAAGTGTAATCTGTTATGCCCATAAATCCGGGCATGTACTTTTGGCGAAAGATAACTTCTTGTTCGGCTCCTTCGGTGGCCAACCATTTTTTAACTCGACGCTGCAATGTGCGCAAATGATAGTGACCAAACTTACCTGGCATAACGGTATCAAGATAGTCTAATAATGTGATGGGTTGAAGCGCTGGATCAGCCTTAAGTAATGGCACCAAATGTTCTTCAAATGAACCATCAAGTGGATCTTTGCGAGTTCGATAAGTTCTGGCTTGCTTTGAAGTTGAATGTTGCTCTGATTCGATACGCCTAGCAGTGCGTTCTGACATACCCGCTTGGGCTGCGGCTGTTGCTTGTTTATGATCCTTACGATAAGACATATATAAATTAACCTGTTGTTTGGTTATGGGTTTTCCAGACATATCTTTCTCTGTTGAATTTGATATATCTGAAGTGTACCAAAACCGGTCAACCTAATTGTCGTGACCCGGCCAAGCTAATTGTCGCCTAATACACATCCATATTTTTCCAATTGAGTTTCACTACCACCTGTACGAAATAGGCTAGCCCTTCTAAATAATCTCGTTGTCGCAGTTTAAAGGACTGTTTTTTGAAGTATCGCAGCCCAACAAATGCCCATGACACTACTCGCCTGTTTTTGGTTGAGTTAGCTTGAAAAGCCCCTGTCTTTCCTGCTTTGTCTATCACTGCACCCAGCATCATTGAGAACCAATGCGCCAGTGTGGCAAGCAGTAAAAGTATGTCTAATCGATTGAGTTTGTTCGTTCTGTGCAGATCTGAGCCTAAACCGAACCTTACACTTTTTTGGTCTCGGAACCCTGCCTCTATCTGCATTCTCATACCATATAGCTTGAGCACTTTTTCGAGAAAGTGGTGCCTTTTTGGAAGTGAAGAAATGAGTAACCAAGGCTCTTTATAACCGCGTTCTTTATCTCTTTTTAATAACTTATGACCCTTGCCAACCAACACTGCATGCGTTTGATATTTTGCACTTTTGGTCAGCTCGGTCGCGCCAAGATACTGACTCTTACGTTGATTGTTCTTGAAGAGTGACTGGCATGGAATAAACTCATCACTGTCCTGCGTTTTCAAGTGTGCCGTACCTCGAACCCGGCTGATATAGTGCCAGCTATTGTTTCGCACGGCTTTGAGCCAGGGGACTTTAAAGCCCGCATCCGTCACAATGACGGGGCGGCAATCACTCGGCAAGATCAGTTTGAGCATCTTTAAGAACCGTTTTTGTACTTTTGGGCAATGATATTGAAAGCTGAATGCACTTTCCTGGTATAAGGTCAAAGAGCGACCTTCACTGACAATGCTAGCACGCAGAATACAGTATTTGGTTTGTGTATCTGCATGACTCCAATCAACCAAGATGACGGGATGCTTTTCAGTGACCACAAAACGGCTTAAGCGAACATAAACCGATGTCGATTCACGTAAAAGCTCGTGGTTACTGAGTAGTCGCTCAATACGTTTAATATCATGTTTTTCAGTTGTTTTTGAATCCAAGTTGCGGCCGATAGACGTCAAGGTGCATTGCTGACAGTGCAAAAGAGATTTAACGGCAGCGACTAGAGTATTAAATCTGGCTTTATGGATAGAGTTAGGAGTGACAGCGCGGAGCATATTGTGCAAAATAGTAGACGCATTCATGGTGTTTAGTTCTGTTGTTTTTGGCGATTCATAAGATCACAAAACACCATGAATGTTCCCTCACATTCCACATTTTTTAATACTATTAGTTCATTGATATATAAAGGCTAATTCTGGGGATACTTTAGGCTGCTAGGTAGGGAAGTGTTTAGTGCTTTTGATAAAGTTGACTTGCCATGTCCTATTATTTTTACCACTTCTTATAATGAGTTTTGGACGCAAGCATTTGATAATCAGGCGTAGCATATTTACTTAAACCATTTACCTACAAGCGTTTTGCTAATGCGATGGGTAATTATGAGCAGCTTAAAAGCAATCTCATTAATACTATCAAACCACATGTCGCAGTAACTCAGTACTATAAAAGCCGCTACTTTTAAAAAAGGGCTGGTGGTCGATATTATCAAAACCGAAGATGTGGTGTGCATTCGAGCTACTTCGGGCGTATTGTCAGCCTATGATAATCATGGCAAACACCATTTGCTTACGGGCAACTCATTGACGGAGCTAGAAGCTCAGCTCGAGCCAGCTCTCTTTTTTAGAGTTAATCGCAGTGAAATAGTGAATATTCATTATGTTGTTTCATTTGAAAGCTACGCTAAAGAAACGTTAGCAGTTAACCTGCAACATATGAGTGAGCCACTAATCAACAGCAAAACACGCATAAGTAACTTTAGAAAGTGGTTAGCTACGTAACTAGCTGCAATCGAGGTAATGCTTTTACTTGCTATTTTGAGTCTAGCCAATGCTTTTGTAAATCATGCTTTTTTCGCGCTGGCGTCGGTAGCCAAAACGAATGGATGACTATTCCATTTTGGTTTTCGCCTCAGTAATCGTTTAGCACCTTCAACCGAAGTCCCCGTCATACAGACTAAAGTGAGTTTTTACTATATGATTGTAAATCATAGATTCTGTATTAGTTTAAGCGCTAATGGGAATAGACTAAATCACTAAATGAGCCATTATAATAAAAACAATGCGTTATATATTTGATACTTTTGAGTTTGATAGTACCAGTTTGGTACTTAAAAATAATGGTCAGGATTTGGCTATTCGACACAATGACGCCAAAGTGCTTAAGCTGCTTTTGGAGCATTCAGATACTGTATTTAGTAAAGACGATATTTTATCGCAGGTTTGGCAAGACAAGGTTGTGAGCGAGCAGGCTGTTTTTCAAAGCATTAGTAATTTAAGAGGGCTTTTTGGTAGCCATGCAATTAAAACCTTTTCAAAACGAGGTTATCAATGGCAACTCAAAGTTAATGCAACTCATTGTGATACAGAAAAAGCGCCAAGCACTGTAAATTCAAATGTAGCAGATCAGCCAACGGCAGCTTCGTCTTACTTGCAACAGCGAAAAATGTGGCTAATTATGGCGTTTACGGCGCTAACCCTTTTTGTTATTGGGTTGATTTATTTTATCTCTAATCCATCTAAAGAGGTTGATAGCGCTGTTATTAATATTGCGTATATCCCATTTAGTACTCAATCAGACGCGAAGCAGGTCAATTTTAGTGATGATGAGCACTTTGATTTTACTGAAATACCACATTTAAACACTGCTTACTTTCAGGTCTCAGCCGATTATGAGTATTCTCAATTGGCCAGCGAGCACTCGTTGATTTTATCAGGCACGGTGCGCACTTATAATCAAAAGACGTATATTGATTTTATTCTAAAGGGCCCATTTGCTGATTGGCGCGGCCATGTGTTGGGAGCTGATCAACAAGATGCTAAAAAACAGCTTTTAAAGCACTTACAGAATCCCGTTGTTTATAATTTACTTAATGAAGCTCAGGCCCCAGCAGTTAAGCAAGCAAACTTAACGATTGCCCATCAGCAGGCACCTAACGACCTCATTATTCTTAGTCAGCTTACAAATACTTATTTGAGAATGGGTGAGCATGAAAAAGCGATGGTGATGGCAACTAAACTTGAAAAAGCGGCTATTTCACAAAAAAACACGCAATACGTTGGCAATGCTTTACTCTTGCAAAGTGAAGTATTAACTCGCAAAGAGTTATTTGATTTAAGTTCTTTAAAGCTGGCAAATGCGATTGCACAATTTAAAAAGATTAATGATTTACCCCGACAAGCCGACGCCTTGATTGCGCAGTCGTGGATAGATCACAATCAGGCTGATTATAACGCCATTAAGCATAGCCTGCTTACGTCAGCCAAGTTAGCCTTTGAGGCTGATGATAAACAACGTGAACTAGATGCTTTAACTTACTTATCTGTGTTGGCGCATAAAAATGAACAAGAAGACGACAAATACCTTTATTTAACAGAAGCCGAGAATAAAATGAAGGCTTATCAATATCCTAGCTACCACTTGGCTATCATACCGTTTCACTATGCTATTTTTACTAAAAGCCTTAAGGATAAAGAGCCACATTTAAAACAAGTACTAAAACTTGCTACCTTGACGCCTGAGTTTTGGGCTGCGATAGCTAGTCGTAAGCAATTAATGAAATATTATATAAGTCAAAACCGCCTTACAGATGCACAAGCACTTATGGCAGGTATTACATTGGATAACGCAGATAACTCTTACTTGAAAACGTTGTTAGCGGATGCGCAAAACGATACTGATGCATTTATTACACATGCAGAACGTACTTTTGAGCAAGCACAATTGGCGGGTAATCTTTCTCTTAGCTTAGATATCGCGCTATTGATTTGCGGCACTGAAAACCCGCAAGTAAATTATGATTTTTATTCTCAATATATCAATGAAAAAGGCAGTGATTATTGGCGACGGGTAAATGAAGAGAAACTGACGTCTTTGAGTTTATGAATTGTACTAAGCGCTACTAAACAGCGTAAAGGCAATAATGGTACGGCCTTTACGCTTTATTAAACTAGCTATTTCTGTTTGAAGTTAACCCAGTTTAGCTTCCAGTTTTTATCATGTGATTGTATCGTTAATTTATTTTTGCCTTTGTTTAAGTATATAGTAGCGCCTGTTTGGGTTTGCCATTGATTATATCCCCCTGTGCTTGTTACTTTTTCTGTGGCTAGCTCTTTGTCATTTACTGATATTGCAAAGCCTTTAGTATCATTAGGGGCTGCTAATCGGTAGCTTAGTGAATAATGCCCTGATTTTTCGACCTCTAACTGATAGTTTATTATCGCTTTGTCACTTATGCCGCCAGAGCCCGTTAAATTGAATTTACCATCGACATCTGAGGTTCTTCCTACGGAGGAGCCTGTCATTTCACTTGCTGATTCAGCTTCCAATATTCCTGGTATTTTTACCCACGGGGCTCGTGTTTTTACCGTATTACTGTAATCACTTTGTTGATGATGCCTAACCGCTACCACCGTGTATTCATATTGGTGGTTATCAATATTGGCATCTTTAAATGTTGTTTCTACAATGTTTGATGCTAACAGTTTAAACGTGCTGCCAGCAGCTGGATTTCTGTAAACGCGGTAACTTTCAATGTCTGTTTGTTCGCTTTTGTCCCAGTTTAAAGTAACAAGGTCGTGCTGTTGTTCTATGGTTAAATTAGTGACTTTGTCTGGGTAGGGCAAAGCCGCATCACGTCTTAGCTGTTCACTGTGTTGTGCTATTGTTAGCGCTTTTTTAAACCGCTTTGTGTTACCTCTCATTGGTGGTGCTGCGCCGTCCAGTGCAACTCTTAACCCTTCTACTGCGCCAATAAAGTTCATACCCATGACGCCCCTTTCACTAACCGAAAATGTATTCCAATGCCAGCTGCCGCCTCGTGCTACTCGGAATTCACAATTTTCATCGGTCCATGGCTGACCATTAGTAGAGGCATTTTCATAGTTGTTTTTATAGCAGTCAGCTATAAACTCAACCACATTACTTATCATGTCATGTAGGCCAAACGGGTTTGGTTTATACATACCAACGATGCTTGCATAAGCTGAGTGATCAACACAGTTTGACTTACCATTAAAAAAGTTAACATAGCTGGTATTAGAATCACGCTGTAAGATATTTTCGCCGGTTAAATCAGCTGTATTCTCGTACTCACAAACAAGGGTTTGATCGGGGTCGTCACCAAAATAATATTTGCTGCTTGTGCCTGCTCTTGCTGCGTATTCCCATTCAGCTTCAGTGGGTAGCCGATACGGGCGACCTGTTTTTTCAGCTAACCATTGAACATATGCATTAGCCGCTTTCCAACCAATACAATTAACGGGTTGAAAATCACTGGTGTTGAGTGAGTTATTCTCCCATGTGCCCGTTGTTGCTCCATAATTAAACCAGCCATTTAATTGGTGAATGCATTGAGTTGGCATATCATAGCCAGACTCTTGAGCAAAGTGACGAAACTCTCTGACGGTCACTTCATATTTGCCTAAGCTAAACTCGGGTAGTGTTACTTTATGAACAGGCTGGGCATCTTCTTTATCTATATCGCCCATCTGAAAAGTACCCGCAGGTATCGTGACCATGATGGGTTCAATCAAACCACTGGTACTTTCATTTGCATAGAGTGCAGGGCTATTAACTGATAAAAAGAGAGGAATTATTAATTTTTTTAGTTTCATTTAGTTTTCCTTTTTAATGAGAGAGTAATAGTGGAAAACTAAGCAGTAAAAATCTTATAAAAAATCTAAATAGCGATAAAAATAGAAAAAGCCTAACATTTTCTTCTTTTTAATAGCTCGGAATTATTATTATCAGGGATAAAAAGTGTTGATTATTGTGGCTGGTAGATATAACGGTTGCTGTTCAGGGGGGTAACTCTGGAGGCGAAAACTTAACCTATTTTTTTTGTGTGAATTCGCGACCTAGATTTAATAAGTCAGAATTAAAGCAAATACTATTAGATATTTAGTCATTTGATTGCTCCTTCTAAGGGGCAGGGCAGGATCATACTTTGTAAACATTCATAATTTATGATCTAATACTATAAATTTCATTACTTTATATTTCTTATGTCCTTATTCTCCCATTTAGAACTTGTAAAAGATAACCGCTCAACTATCAACCAGCATCATAACCTTGTCGATGTACTTTTCCTTATTATTAGTGCTGTAACATCTGGATG